>DAOTTW010000076.1:0-5938 GCA_034437615.1 Anaerolineae bacterium
CGCTCTAGCAATTCTTGGTTGGTCAGACCTTCCGGGCTTTCACCCAGTCGCGTGCGCTCCGGACGTTCGACCTCACGCCGAATCGCCGCGATGTAGAACACGCCAGCCTGCCGCAACACATCGCGGATACCTGCATCACTCAAACGCGCATCAGCATCTAAATCCAGCGTGATATGCAGGCGCACAATCGCACCGCTTAGCTTGTGTCGCTTGACTGCCTGCGTGACGGTTTGCAGCGGGTAGCGCTCTTCGCGGCAATCCACCTTGATCGTCACCATCGGGCGTGCCTGCACCTGCTCAAAGTGCCAGCGCGTCGCATTACGCGCCAATTCCACCCAGCAGAAGCCCTTTACGTCGCTCTGTTCGCCAAAATCAATGCGTTCAAGGCTGCCACTGTAGACCACAGGCGGCACGTTTTCGCGGTCCTGTGTCAAATTCTGGTGTTTATGGATGTGACCAAGCGCCACGTAATCCCAACGCGGGTCCGCCAGCAAATTTTGTGAAACCTGTACATCGCGCCCTAGCATCACACTGCGTTCGCTGCCCCATACTGCACCGCGCACCGTAAAATGCCCGGTCAGCAGGCGCGGCGTTTCGGGGCTGATCTGTGCTGCGGTTTCGTCGGCTTCTGTGGCCAGGCCCTCCAGCAAGCCCGTGAGGTAGGCTTCCAGCTGTGCATCTATTTCGCGGATGGTCGTAGAGCCTTGCAGGGCTTCGTTTTGCATCATGCGGGAGCGTATCGGGTAGGGCGCAGCACCGACGACCACATCCCCGCGCTGGGTGCGGACGGTGCGGACTTCGTAATCCTGCGCCACCCACACATTCGCCACGCGCAATGTATCGTAAATCTCTACGCTAGAGGCACGCAGGGCGTTCGGTGCCAGGTCATGGTTGCCGACCAACAGCACCACCGGGGCACATTCGGCTAAATCCTGCAAGCGCCATGCAAATTCGCGCTGATACGTCGGGTTCGGGGAGCGCGTCTTGAAGGCATCTCCCGCGAAAATCACCAGGTCAACGTCATGCTCACGGGCATACGCGACCATATCATCCATACGGTGCAAAAAGTCTACCACCCTGCTGCTCAGCCCGGTATTGGCATCTGTGCGCCCGTAGTTCTCCATGCCGATATGCACATCGGCAAAGTGCAACACGCGGATTGGGTCGGCCATCAGCTTATATTAAACCGCAGGCCAGGGGCGGTTCGGGCCGGGGCCGGGTTCGGGATAAGTGGCACGCTGTAGCAGGCGGTCCACGCGGCGCTTCATGGCCTGAATCTCCTGCGCAGCGAGCAGGTCTTGCAGGTGCGTCGACAAATCCGTGCCAGCGTCATCCAATTGAGCGCAGAGCTTGGCGAGATCATCCATCACGTCTTGCTGAATAGTCAGGCCAGCAAAATCCCAGATGACAGTGCGCAGCTTGTTCATCGGGTGGAAGGTCAGGCCGTGGTCGATGCCCCAGATGTGGCCGTCCGTATCGAGCAAGCAATGGCCGCCCTTACGGTCGGCGTTGTTGGTGATGGCATCAAAAGCTGCAATGCGCCGCAATTGCTGTGAATGGCAATCTTCAAAGGTGAAATAATGGCGTTCCGGGTCGTGCTCAATGAAGGTTTGCAGGGAGCCGACGCCACGCGGACCGTCGTGTACGATGGTCGGCGGCACGACGGACCAGCCCAGCGCCTCCGAGACGACATAAGACGCGACCTCACGCTTATACAGCGTGCCATCGGGAAAATCCCACAAGGGGCGTTCACCTGCTCTGGGCTTGTAGATGGCGAGAAAAGACGTGTTATCGGCGGTATGCGTGACGGAAACGAGAAAGGTATAGTTCGATCCCCAGCGCATCAGGCCGAGTTCATCGTCCACAACGCCTTTCGTCATCGCATTGACAACCGTATCGTAGGGGATGGTGATGGGGTCTTCCAGGGTTTGCGCCGTGTGAATATCGGGTCGGCTCATGGTGGCATCCTGCTAACAAAACTCAACTGACGGTAGGATAGCGTGCGTTCACGTTAGGACCAGTAATAGGTGATGCGTCCATTTTGCTTGGGGCTGGGGCGTCCGCTTTGCACGACATACATGGCTTGCAGGCTCAGGGCCATCATTTGTTCGCGGGTTGCCCACATGCGCACCACCCCGGCATCGTCTGCATCATCATCAATATCAACATCAACATCATCCTCGAATTCGCTGCTGCCCTGCTGCAATTCCTGCGCAATCAGGATAATGCGCCTCTCGGCCTCATCGAAGCCCAGGCCCATCTGTGCGATGCGAAATAGCGGCTGGATCGGCTCACGCAGGTCCATATCCAGCGCGGCCATCTCGACGTCCGTTTTGTCTTCGTAGCGGTTATCCAGGTCTTCCAGGAATTCACGCACGGCCTCGCTCAGCGCCCAGGCTTGTTCTTTTTCCAGCGTGAAGGATACGAGCTTGTCTTCTGCCCCGGCTTGCAGGTGGAACGTGCGCTGACCACGTGGGCCAATCGTCCCGACGGTAATAAAATCTACCGGGTGCAGGTCAATTTCCGTTTTTGGCATGTTGCGCTTCCTGCTTCTGTTCTGTCGCTGTTTCGTCTGCTGCTTTCTCTGTTTCTGTTTCTGTTGTCTGTGCCTGTTTCTGCTGCCTACGTTGGCGCTCTAACTCCAGCACGTGCGCGATGTCGTTCACGCCCAGCACAAAGGGCCGCGCATGGCCAAGCATCAGTGTCGTCATGCTGGCGGGAGAGATAACGATGCGCTGGAAGTTATCCAGGTGCACGCCCAGGTAATGCGCCACCGCCATCTTGATTAAATCCGCGTGGAACACAAGCGCAATCATGTCGTCGGGGTGCTGTGTCGTTAGCTGCTCGATGGCATCCACAATGCGGTTTTGCACGCCGCGCATCGTCTCGCCATTTGGGAAATACGCCCGCGACGGGTATTCCTGCACGACCTCCCACATTTTGCGCTGGCGCAGGTCGTTGATCTTCTTGCCCTCCCAATCCCCATAGCGCACCTCAGCGATCTCATGGTTGACGCTGATTTGTAGCTTGGGGTGGTGCTGCTGGATGGCTTGCGCGGTTTCCATCGTGCGCTCTAGTGGGCTGGCATAAATCGCCTTCAGCGGCGCATCTGCCAAGCGCTTACCGAGCGCTTCGGCCTGTGCTTTGCCGTCTTCGTTCAGGTGCACACCCGGCGTCCAACCGGCTAGGCGGCCTGTCTTCACGAAATCGTTTACCGCGTGTCGAATGAGTAGAATTTGGGTCATGGTTGAGCCTACTACAATGTGAGGCTAGGCGCTGTCGCATCATGCAATTTCAGTTTTGATACTTTTTATGATAGCACAGGCTGTATGCCCACGTATCGGCAGTCATGGGATTTTATACGGATTCTTAGTGATGTAGGCGACTGACTGTGCAGATTTCTCATATCGTCACCGTATGTGGGGGCGCAATGCATTGCGCCCAGGGAGCAGCACGCTGCGCCCCTACGGATCGTGCAGATTTTGGCACCGCCGCACGCCATCCACCCATACACAGCGCCAATCGCCGGGGCGCAACATGGCAATACTACCGCCACCGATGCTGAAAGTCAGCCAACCCTGCGGACTGATGGCCGCGCCGTAAAAATGGTGCGGATAGACACCCACTGCCCGCTGATTCAGGAGGGTCGCACTAGGGCTGTCGTAGCCAATGCCATTGTAGCTTATAGGAGGTGATGGTGCGGTCACTTCGTCAAATGGGAGGATGGTTTGCAGCACGGGGGGCGCTTGCGATAGGTCCACACTGAGCACCTCATAACCGCGTATCTCAGCGCGGTTCGCAACACCAGCCAGCACGATAAGCATCTGCCCCTGTAAATGCGGAAAAGCGGCGTCATCTCCCCCGTAAGGCAGCAATGCAAGTGGTGTGCTGCCCGTCTCAAAGCGTAGCAGCGGCGCTTGTATATCCGCACAGGCTTCGCTGTCGTCGTGCAGCAAACAGACTGGCCAGCCAAAATCAGCTATTTCTGCTGCATCCAGCGCAAAGGCATTCAGTTCATCTAAGAAGCGCCTATCCAACGTCAGCGGAGCGCTATCGCCCACGTAAATGCGTCCGTCATGCTGTGCCAGCGCTGCTGGATTGCGCAGACCAAGCGCCACGATCTTACGTTGGCTACCATCAAGCGCCATGCGCAAAATAGCGCCCTGTTCCGGCTGAGGTTCGCATAATGCGCAGGCCGCCGGAATACCCATGTAGAGCGCGTCATCAGCCGCCAGCAAGCCGCTAACCCAACCAGCAGGCGCAACGGGCAAATCAGCCGCCAGCACCGTCACGTTTTGCGTCGCATGGTCCAGCCGATAAAGCGTCGTGCCGCCCGCGATGTAGAGGGCGCTGCTAGCGGCATGAAAGGCGAGCACGTTGGGGCGCTGAAACGTGTAATCAAGCGCCTGTTCAGCGTCCGGCAGGCTGTCGCCATCGCTATCGGTGATGCGCACCACCTGCCCTGTCAGCGGACGCGCTGCATACAACGTGCCATCCGGCGCAAAGGCCAGCCCGGTATAAGGCATTTCGCCCTGTTCGTCGTCGCTGACGAGCGTCTCGTAGCAGAAGTGAAGCGGGTCTACGCGAGGTTCCCAGTTCCAGCCCGCCCGTGTGGTACAACTGGGCAGGTCGGCGGCATCCTGTGCGCCTGCGGGCATCACCCACAGCCACAGCCATACGATCGAACCGCACACGATACGCGCACCCTGTATATAACGACACATAACAACATACCCCGTAGGCTACTCTATCGCCCAATCCTGTCTTATAATAGCGCTATGTCAATGGCTTGAAGGTCTCAGAATGCTAGTAGGAATCATATCGGATATACATGGAGACTATGAGACGCTCATTTCAACACTAGACCGGCTAAGATACCAGCATCGCGTTGAGCAAATCCTGTGTGCAGGTGATTTGGTCGGGCGAGGGCCGGAACAAAATAGGGTGGTTGAAACCATCCGGCGGCACAAGTTGCCGACGGTACGCGGCAACCACGACGAATGGTTCTATCGTATCAGCCAGGATAACAAAGAATACCTGAAGACCTTGCCGCTAGATTGGCACGGCGAAGTCAACGGGGTGCACATTCACATGTGTCATGGGAAGCCCGGTAACAACATGTGGGGCATGTACCGTGACCACCTATCTGATACATATTTGAACATGGTGTTAGGGTCACTGAAGGTCGATGTGCTGGTTACTGGCCATACGCATGTACCGCTGTATATGCGGGTGAAAACTGGCTGCATCATCAACCCTGGATCGTTGTATGCGTTCGATAGCCAGCGTGCCTCATCGCGCACGTATGGCGTGCTGAATTTAGAGACGCTGACGTTTGAGGTGTTTGATACCAGAGGGTCGGATGTGACGTTGGTCGCTGTGCACGAGTGGTAAGCGCTATGCGTGCGATGTACAGCACAGACGCAACACATAACACGGGCGCACACAACAGAGTGCGCCCTTTTGTTGCGTGCAAATTTCTAAATTGATTGGTGAATAATGCCGAAGGGTAGCACCACAAGATAACGTGGATACCTAAAATTGGGCGCTGCGGACACCCTGAAGGGTGTCCCTACGGTTCACAGTGATTATGTAGGGATGCGCTTCTACGCGTCCGGCCACGAAAGCAGACAAACACGCTGTTATGTGATGCTACCGTCGTGCGGATTCTGTTGATGAAAACCGGATTTATCACGTTGACAAGTTAGCAGACATCCGATTCTGCAAATCCCAGTAGATGCCATCGAGAACGAAGCCGACGATACAGCAAACACAGATACGGACGATGAGTAAATGTCAGAAGCAAGCAACGTCAAAACGCAATACAACCGCGAATACTATCAAAAATGGAATTACGCCGACAGGCCACTGAGCAAATACAGCATGTACTGGTTCGCACGGCGCTACTATGCGGCCCTTGTGCAGCGCTATGCGCCAT
>DAOTTW010000077.1:0-9790 GCA_034437615.1 Anaerolineae bacterium
AATGCGGCTGACGCCGCTCGGACACCCAGAAGGGTGTCCCTACAGGGCATCGTTCGTAGGGACACGGCAAGCCGTGTCCGCAAACCTTGTCAATTATTTTGTTGGGATGGCCTAAGCTGCTTCATCGCGGCAGACGCTCATGCACTGCTTGGTTTTGGTGTGTATGATGCCACAATGCGCGGCTTTTTCGGCCCAACGGGTGTAACCGAGAATGCGCGTGGGCGCGGCGTCGGTAAGGCGCTGTTGCTGGCCTGCTTGCATGATATGGCGGCACAGGGCTACGGTTATGCGGTTATTGGCGGCGTCGGCCCCGCTGAATTTTACGCGCAGGCCGTCGGCGCTACCGTCATCCCGGAATCGTCGCCGGGTGTGTATGCTGGAATGCTCAAGGGGTGACTCGCTGTGTTCAAACGAATCCGACAACTGACAGGGCGCTTTGTCAGCGACGAAAGCCACCTGCATACGTTAAAAACTGGCGACAACGCCAGTGCGCTCAATGCCCTGTTTCACCTGAAGGAGCGCGAATGGCTACAGACGGGCAAGCTATGCCGTCACGATCTATCCGGCGCGAGGCTGAACAAGGCGACCTTTGCCCGTGCGGAGTTACGCGGCGTCAATTTTAGTGGCGCACGTCTGCATCAAGCCTATTTTTATCAGGCGCAGATGCAAGAGGTGCTGCTCGTCGGCGCAGACCTGAGCGATGCCAACCTACGCGCTGCGATTTTGCCCCTGGCTGATTTGTCGCGGGCGACCTGCTTACGCGCCAACTTAGCCCGTGTGGATTTATCCGGTGCACGCCTGCAAAGCACGAACTTGCAAGAGGCGAACCTGTGGAACGCGGACCTGCAAAGCGCCGACCTGACCGACGCGGATTTATCCGGCGCGAATATGACCAATATCACCTGTGACGATGAGACGGTCTTGCCCGATGGCAGCAAATGGTCAGCGGATGTCGATTGGTCGCGCTTCGGGGCTGGCACCTGATGCACGTTGGCGCACAGACGGCGGCATCATATTGACCTTAGAAAAGCGCTAGCAGCATCTCAGAATACGTCCGGTTTTGTTGACCCTGAACAAAGCCCACCCTACAATTAAATTAGTATAATCCGATGAATAGTTGACGGCGTAAACGCCTATGGCAAACACAAATTACTACAGCGTCCTGGGCGTCGATAAAGGGGCCAATCAGGACGACATCAAGAAGGCCTTTCGTAAACAAGCCAAGCGCTATCATCCCGATGCAAACCGAGATGACCCCGCAGCCTCCGAACGCTTCAAAGAGGTCAACGAAGCCTACGAAGTGCTTGGGGACCCGGAAAAGCGCAAACAATACGACACATTCGGCACGAACTGGCAGCAATTTCAGAATGCCGGGGCCGGAGCGGGTGCAGGTGGTCCGTACACGCAGAACTTCCGCGTCGAAGACCTGGAAGATTTATTCGGTGGTTTCGGCGGCGCGGGTCGTTCTGGCGGCTTCAACAGTATCTTCGAGGAATTCATGAATAGCCCTGCTGGGGCAACAGGCCGCCGTCAGACCAACACACAGGGCCAGGATTACGAGCAAGCCATCAGCATCAGCCTGCGCGAAGCCTATGCAGGGGCCACACGGTTGCTTAACAAGGGTGGGCGTCAGATTCGTGTGAACGTCCCGGCGGGCGTGGCTACAGGCAAGAAAATCCGCTTGGCGGGTGAAGGCGCACAGAGCGTGATGGGTGGTGCGCCGGGTGACCTGTATCTCGTGGTTGAGGTGCAGCCCGACCCGCAATTTGAACGCGATGGCGACGACCTCTACACCGACGTGCAGATTGACGCCCTCACAGCCATGCTAGGCGGCGAGGCTGAGGTACACACCATGACACGCCCGCTGAAGTTGACGATTCCGGCGGGCACACAAGCGGGTAAAAAATTCCGGCTGAGCGGCAAAGGGATGCCAAAAATGCGCCAGCAAGACGCCTACGGCGACCTGTACGCCCGTGTGGTGCTTACCGTGCCGGAGACGCTGACCGACGAACAGCGCGACCTTGCCGAGAGATTGCGTGCTTCGCTGCGTGGTTAGTGCCCCATATATATGCGATATGAAAACAAATCCGTAGAATATGGCGTAAGGGCGCAATGCATTGCGCCCCTACGGATGGTTGGTTTTGTCTTCGTTCATCCATTTGACAGATCACGCAGCCACACAATACACAAATTATTCATGCGGAGTTCACCGTGAAAAAAATAGCGCCGTTTTTCTTGTTACCGCTTTCGATCATCATGCTGCTGCTGCTAAGCGCCTGTGATGCCGCGCAACCGCTGCAAAACGCCGTCGCCAGCACCCCGGTAGACGCCCTGCCCGTCAGCAACAACGCCCCACGACCAGAAATTCAGATACCGACTGCCGTGCCAGAGCAAATCGTTCAGGCGGCGGATGCCGAGTATTTGATGCTGACGAACCTGTATGACCGCATCACGCCAGCAGTGGTCAATATCGAGGCCGAGGTGATAAGCGCCGTCACGCAATTGGTGGATACCAGCCGCGGCTCCGGCTTCATCTACGATGGCGAGGGGCACATCATCACCAACGCGCATGTGATTAAAGACGCCCGCATTATCCGCGTGACGTTCAACGATGGCTATGTGACCAGTGGCGAGGTCGTCGGGCTGGATACGTATAGCGACCTGGGTGTGATTAAGGTCGATGTCACAGCGGACCGGATGCGCCCGTTAGCGCTCTCGAATTCGGATTTTGTGCGGGTGGGTCAGCGCACCATCGCCATCGGCAATCCCTTCGGCCTGAATAGCTCGATGTCGGTGGGCATCGTCAGTGGCCTGGGGCGCACGTTGCGTTCTGCCGAGTTAATCGACCAGGAGGCTTTGCGTGGCTTCCAGAATCCGTCCATCATCCAGACGGATACGCCCATTAACCCCGGCAACAGCGGCGGCCCACTGCTGAATAGCGAAGGCGATGTCATCGGCGTGGCGACTGCCATCCGCACGGATAGCGGCGTGTTTCAGGGTGTGGGCTTTGCCGTACCCGCCAACACCGTGCGGCGCGTCGTGCCAGAATTGATCGAACGGGGCCGCGTGGATTACTCGTGGATTGGTATTTCCGTCGCACCGGAGGAACTCGGCTTTGGTGTGGCGGCGTTGGCCGAACCGCTGGAACTGCCGGTAAACTCTGGTGTGCTGATTCGCGGCGTCAATGCGGGGTCGCCTGCTGCTGATGCGGGTTTGCGCGGCGGTGACGCCATCACGGAGTTACGCGGCTATTCGCTGTGCATCGGTGGTGATATTGTCGTCGCGGTGAACGATCAATACGTGGATAACATGGATGAACTGGTGGCGTATCTGGTGGTGAATACCAAACCGGGCGACACGGTGACGCTGCGCATCGTGCGCGACCGCGATACGTTTGAACTGCCCGTTACGCTGCGCAATCGGCCTTCACAGCAGGGCGAGGTGCTTGATTGCCTGGATTAGTAGCAAGCATGTCAGCCATCACCAGCGATTCGCGTTCAGGGCGTTGCGGGCACGTTGCTTAATGTGGCGGTGCTTTGCCCGCGCTGCCTGCGTACTCACGCGGCGACGCTCCAGCACGATGCCGACCAAAAAGCGCAGCATCCGCAACAGGCGCAACACCACGACAAAGCCACTATACAGCAATAGCAGCAGCAACGAGAGCATCGTCAGCATTGGCCCCACTGGGATGCTCTGGCCGGGGTAAACCCGATGCAGCAGGGCAAGGGCCAGCACTACCGTCACAGGCAGCACGAACACAGCAAAAGCCCGCGTCGGCGTCTGTGTAAAGTGATGTAGCAGGGCACGCAGCCAGTAGCCCCAATTCTTGCGTTGTGTGTCGCTAAACGGATTCGTCATGTGGTTGTATCCCGGTCGTGTCGGCAGTCGATGCACAGCTTGCCCTTGATGCGGTTACAATCCGTGCACAGCAATTGCATATTATCGTATGTGGATTTGCCGCCACGCGCAACCGATATGATGTGATCCAGCACCAGCTTGACGGCATCTGCTGCATCGGTGGCCTGTGCAGACGCGCCACAATTCAGGCATTGTGCACCATACGCCGCCACCAACCGCTCATAAAAATCTGCCGCCTGCCGCCGTAGGGCTGCGCGTTCGCGCTGCTTGACCTGTGGCGGCACACCGCGCTTGTAGGGCGTCTTGCGCGTTCGTGGCACGTAACCCCGCGCTGGGCTGCGTGCGAAAAATTGGCGTGCAGGGCTATCGGCATCCGCGCAACGGCAACGGTGCAGCACGCGCCCACAATAGGCACAATAACGGGCAGGTGATGTATCGGTGTGCATGAGTAAGCGCTACCATATCAGCATCAGCAACAGTCAACACGTCGGAGGATACCGCATGGATGAGGCCAGTATCAAGCATCTGAACGCCATCAACCGCCGCTTCTATGAGATCACGGCCAGTAACTTTGACCAAACACGCGGCACAGCCTGGCCCGGATGGGAAAAGCTGCGGCCCTACCTGAGCAACGTGCAGAGCGTGCTGGATGTGGGGTGTGGCAATGGGCGCTTTGGTCTATTCGTCGCAGAAGCCGCTGACCAGACCCTGCTGCGCTATCACGGCGTTGATAACAACGCGCCCCTGCTGGATTTTGCGAAAGCGGCGCTGGAGCCTGTACCGAACCTGCATGTGACGCTGACGCAGCAGGATGTCATCGACAGCCCACACACGCCCGATTTCTGCTGTTATGGTCTGGTGGTGCTGTTCGGCGTGCTGCATCATGTGCCCGGTATGGACCAGCGGCGGGCGTTTATGCGGCGTCTGGCGGATTGGGTGGCGGCGGGCGGTTTGCTGGTGTTCGCGTCGTGGCGCTTCTACGAGTATGCACGTTTTCAGCAGCGTGTGGTGCCCTGGCCGGATTACTTCGCTGAATTCGGTGTGTCGGGGGCCGATGTGACGCCGGAAGCCCATGATTATCTGCTGGATTGGCGGCGCGGCGAGCGGGCGTTGCGCTACTGTCATTATGTGGACGATACCGAGCAGGATTTGCTGATTGCGGCCAGTGGCTTGCAGCACGTCGAAACGTATCGGGCAGATGGTGCCAGCGGTGACGCGAATTGCTATAGTGTGCTGCGCAAGTCGTGAGCGAGCGTGTTTACAACGTCGTTTGTGTAGGGACGCAGCAAACTGCGTCCGCCACGAAAGTTGCGTATGCCGGTTGTTTGTTGTGGGCTAGCCCTCTACGGTCACGCCGCCCCAGAATGCGATATAATCTTTGATCTTATCCGCAGCCGGCTTCGGTGTGCGATACACCCAGGCGGCGTCCTTGTTGGTCTGGCCGTTCACGACAATATCGTAATAATTTGCGGTGCCCTTCCAGGGGCAGAGGCTCGTGCGCGTGCTCTGCTGAAAGTAATCCATGTTTAGTGTGTCGATGGGGAAGTAAATATTGCCCTCCACCACCTCAAACGTGTCACTTTGTGCCAGTACAGCGCCATTCCAGCTTGCTTTAGCCATCGTGTTATCCCATCATACTTCTTGCATTTTTGCGTTTTTGCTGGCGCGTTGCGCCCTGTTGTGATCCATTGTATTTCGAGCCTACGCCGAAGTCATAAAACGGCTGTAAGACTTCGCGTGGGTCTAACACAGCCCTAACGGTTGCGCATCAGGTGGCGTTGATCGTGCTGCTGTAGACGTGGCGCAAATTCAGGTAGATGTCGATTTGCCATTGGCCAGCCATATCCAGCGGATGAAACCAGTAGATGCCTGCTTTATCCTGCAATTCGCGGTCCGTCTGATATGAAAACACGCGGCCATCGGGCGCGGTGTAGACGAACACAAAGCGTGTGTCTTGCCGATCCAGGTTTCGCACCACGACGCCCATGCCGACATCCTGGCCTACCTCAAAATTACGCTGGGTTTGCTGCCTGCGCAGGCAATTTTCCAGTGTATCGACTGCACCTGGCTCAAAATCCGCCAGACGGTACGGAATCCAGCAGGGGTCAATCTCATCACGCGCTTGCAGCAGCACATGCGACAGTTGCGACGTGGTGGCGATTTCTGGCTGGACGTAATCCGGGTATAGTGTGCGGGTAATCTGGGGTGATAGCGCCCGCAGCAGTTCATTCAGCGGCCCCCGGCTGAAGCTGGGCGTCTGAATATCATACGCATTGGCCACATCTTGCTGCACGAATAGCAACGCGATGCCTTGCGGCTCCCGCGTTTCGATGTCGCCAATCAACAGGTTGACCTCCGCCACGACACCCGTATCAAAGCCGTTCTTCGCGCCGATGTAGACCGCCCCCGGCATGGCCTGCATAGCGTTCAAGCGCTGTGTGAGCATCATCGCGCCGAACATCTGCCGCGCCACCCAGGAGCGCGCATCAGGTGCGTAGTAATCCTCACGTAATTTCAGCAGATACTCGGCCATTGCACGCGGCGTAGCGGTGTTGCTCTGTGAATCTTGCAGGTAGGCGGTATTGATGCGGATGAAATCGCCACGCCGCAGGCCCGGTATCGCATCGGGATTGCTGAAATACGTCGGCACAAGGCCATCAGTCCAGCGCCGCCGATAGTAGCGTGCGGCTAACCCCGGCGGCACGTTTTCCCAGCGTGGGTCAAGATAGGCGAGCTTCTGCCGATCTACGTAGCTATAGGGCAGCATCGGCCCCAGGCCCGGTATCGCCAGCGCGTCGATGTATTGCTGCACGCGGCCCCAGCCAACCAGGTCCATCAGCATCCAGGTGGCGGCGTTATCGCTGCAATAGATCATGACCTCTAGCAATTCGCGGCTTGTATAGGTGTTGCCGACTTCATCCGCACCCAGGCAGGCGCTACGCCCCCCCATCAGGTAATTCTGTGTGAATTGCATGGGTGTGTTGAAGGAGCCGATGCCCTGCGCGATGCGCTCATAGTAGGCATTGGCGACAAACAGCTTGGGTACGCTGGCCGTCTGAAATGTGACATCAAGGTTTTCGGCGCAACCCGCCCCCGTCTGAAAGTTCAGCAACACCGCGCCGACGATGATGTCATCACGATTGGCCGCCTGCGTGAAGCCACAATCCGGCAGCAGGTCGTAGGGGTAGCGCTCGGATTGGGCGTTTGCGGTGGTCGTTGCGATGTTGAGCGGCAACAGCGCCAACAACACAGCGATCAGTAGCAGGCGTGTCATGTCAGCCTGTCGGCTCGAAAAGCAAATCCGTGCCATAGGCCACCAAACCGCCACCGTCGCCATCCGCGACCACATCCACATCGACGTACATGCCGCCACACACATGCAGATCATCACCACCCTGCGAAAGCTGAAAGACCTCTACGCGGATGCGTGCCTGTGTGTAGGCTTCCGGCGTGACTGTGAGGCTTTGCTGCATGATGTCATTGCCCATCTGCACGATTTCGTTATCCGGCTCCGTCACATCGGCATGGACGCCGGAGACGCGCAGCACAATATCGGCTGGCAGGCTGAAGCGCTTTTCGGGGTCTGCTGGCAAACCTAATTGCAGCGTGTTGGCTTGCTGTGCCACCAGCATTTGTGGCAAGGCCAGCACCAAGCGCCGCCGGATGCGCCCAAAATCCTGCGTTGTACTGCCAGATGCATCGGCATCAAAGGCACTGAGTTCTTCGGCGGCCTTGCGTCCACGCTCCGTCAGTTGATAGACGTAATCGCTGCGCATTTGCATGTAGCCTGTCGTCACCAGTCGGCGTGTCGCACGCCCAAAGCGGCGCTCCGAGATATCCAGGCCATTGATGACTGTATCGTAATCCGCTGTGGCTTTGGGCTGCGCATTCATGAAGCGGATAATATCGAGTGCGCTGGGCACTGTTTCGAGCTTTTGCAGATGGAGGGGTAATTGCGCCATAAGTCAACCTGTCGCCTGTAGGCTGGATGCAGTGAACAAAACTAATGCCAGTATAGCGCCGACGTATGCTGTGGACAAGCAGGGGTAGGCGTTACGCAATCAAGCCGTGTTTTTGCAGCCAGCGCTCTAGTTCGCTGCTGTTGGCCTCCGTCAGCAGCGGCCCCCGGTCTACACCGCGTGGGCTTTGGCCCTCTGGCAATGGCGTAACCGCCGTATAGGGCAAATCCTGCCCTGGCTGCGCGATAATCAGCGTCGGCACGGATAAAAAGCCCGTCCAATCGAGCACGCGCTGCTTCGCTTGTGGGTTCTGGTCGATGAAGATTTCACGGTAGGGCACGCTGTATTCATCCAGCACACGCCGCGCAATCGACACATATGGGCAGCCCGTGCTGCGCGAATACATGACCAGTTCTTTCTTTTGCATAACCGTCTGCCTTTCTATTATTTATCTGTATTGGCCTTTCTTGATCTAGCTTGCTAGGGCGCAGGCGTTGCCGTCGGCGTGGCTGATGGCGTCGGCGTCGGCGGCACATAGGGCGCGTTTTGTGGCTCTAAGAAGCACATAATGCCGTTCATGATGCCCTGGGCGATCACGTCCTGCCCACCCGTCAGCAACTCGCGGTCCCGCAGCATGAAACCTAATTCGATGATGGCGGCGGGCGTTAGTTCGTGGATTTCACCGAACGTATGATATTCGGTCATATCCAGCGTGAGCGAGTACAAGCGCTGTAATTGTGTGGTGTGGCCGTAATGCGTGGCGATGCACTCCGCTAAATCATTATCCGCGCCTTCTTTGGGTCGTGATGCCGCCTGCGATACGAGAAAGCCGGACCCGGCCCCCGCGCCGTAATCTATGCAGCTATTGGCATGGACGGAGACCAACGCCGCCGCCTTATAATTTTGCAAGCGCGGGTCGAATTCATCCAGCAAATCCACCTGATAGCCACGCGCCCGCAGTTGATTCACCAGCAGCGTCGCCACTGCGAAGTTAATCTCAGCCTCGGTCAGCCCATCAGGGCACACAGCGCCGGGGTCGGGTGGGTTTTGTGGCCCACGATGGCCAGAGACGACGCCGACACGCCGGAAATAATTGGGGGTGGGGGCGGCGGTCGGTGCCCGTGTGGGTGTGGATTCCGCGATGTCGGCTTGTTGCAGGCGTCCGGCGACGGAGGGCGTGATGAAATCCGGCGCGGTGAACCACGTAAAGATCGTGGACGCGAGGCCGGCGGCTATGATGCTGATAAACAGCGTGCGCACAAAACCCCCGAAAACGCCTGCACGCTGTTGTTGGCGGCGTGCTTGCCTGCGCTTGACCCGTTGGATGCGTTGTGCCTCTAGCTTTTGGGCGTATTGCTGCTCGGCGTTTTGGCTGGCAGCCTTTTGTCGCTGGCCGTTGGCCTGCTTTGCTGCGCTGGCGGCCTGCTGTGGTTTCGTCGGCCTGGATGCAGGCTTACGCGCTTGATCGGGGTCGGGTTTTTGGCGTTGCGTGGCTTGGCGGCGCTCGTTTGGTGTTGCGCTGGCCGCTGGCTGATCTTCATCGTCTGTTTTCGGGCGTTGCGCAGGTTTTTTGTCGCTTGCTGGGGGCTGCTGCGGTTTCGCTGGGTCACGCATCACCCCTTTGTCGCCTACCTGCTTAATGGGCGGCAAAGCGGGTGGCGCTGGTCGCTCTTTCTGGCTTGCGCTCTTCTCTGCTGCGTTCTCTGCTGCGTTCTCTGCTGTGCCATCTGCTGCGTTCTCTGCTGCGTTTTCTGCTGTGCCATCTGCTGCGTTTTCTGCTGTGCTGGCCGTATGCTGTTGGGCGGCGCGGCGCATCATCTCGATAAACAGTGTCGAGGCCGGGATGTCGTCGGGTGTCGCGTCCTCGTTTTCGCCCGTCGTCGGGTCATTCGGCGGTTGGTTCGGGCCATCGGGCGGTTGTGCAGCCGAACCCGATTGCGGCTTACGCGGGTCTTGCGGTGTTGGGTTGTCGG
>DAOTTW010000078.1:0-3200 GCA_034437615.1 Anaerolineae bacterium
CTGCCTTCAAAGACTGCAATGTGCTCTGTCATCCGAAGGCAAGCGATGCCTTGCGCGCACTAGACCATGTGACGCCTGATCTTTTCATTCTGGATTTGTGGCTAGCGGAAAAAGAAAGCGGCTTGATGTTGGCGCGGCAGTTGCGCTCAAACCCGGCTACGCAGCACGTCCCGATTATCGGCATTACGGCCCTCAGCAGCATTAGCTCAGAAGCAGAAGAATTCTGTGCGGTTGTCGATCTGCTGCTATCCAAGCCGTTCAACCTGAAGAAATTGCGGCAGCACGTCGAGCAATTCACCAGCAGCGCCACATTTTAAAACGCTATACCAACCTGCGCCGCATTTGCATTACAATAGGCATGTCAATTCAGCTACAGACGAGATGCACATGCCGACAATCAGCTATCATGAATTGCAAACGATGCAGGCGCTTGGGGCTGTCGCCCGCCTGGAGATGCGCGCCTGGGGTATGGACCGCGCCGACACGGTGCCGCCCAACCTGCTGCGTGCGCTGGCCTATACAGGCGGTGTGGTCATCGGCGCATGGGACGCTGGCAAGCGCGACCAGGACGACGGCACAACGCAATGGGTCGGCTTCGTTATGGGCTTCCCTGGCCGCAGCATCAGCGACCATAACGCGCTCAACTGGTTTTTATGGTCGCACATGGCAGCCGTAGACCCCGCTTATCAGCGTCAGGGGATCGGGCGTGGTTTAAAGCAGGCGCAACGCCGCTGGGCGCTGGCACAGGGCTATACACAAATCCGCTGGACGTTCGACCCGATGCAGCGCCGCAACGCCCATTTTAACCTGCGCTTATTGGGCGCGTATGCGGCAGCCCTGAGCGAAAACCACTATGGCCTGATGCAAGACGGCATCAATCGCGGGATGCCCTCTGACCGTCTGCTTGCCACGTGGGACCTTAACGACCCGCTTGTGCGTGCCATCGCGGACGGTGAGCGCACACGCAGCAGCCCCAGCGCCGGGCAATTCCTGCTGAATATCAGCCCACAAGGGCGCATCCTGACCGCGCAAACCCCACAACTCGACGCCGAGACGTATTTTGTGGAGGTGCCCTACGATCGGCAGACGTTGATACAAGATAACAGGGATAAGCTAGCGCTCTGGCAAAGGCACGCCCGCGAGGTATTGCAACGGGCGTTTCAGGCGGGGTATCGGGCCACAGATTTTGTCAGCCTGCATGATGTGCGGCGTTGCTGGTACGTGCTGACGTGAGGGCGTCAGCGGTCCTGTGGGCGCTGGCTGGGGCCGAAAAAGACGCCGCCCACTGCCCCACTGAGGTCGTCGGCGCTCAGGTCGCCGTGTAACTCATCGAGCGCTTCTTGCAGCTCACTCAACGAAAATTCATAGCCGACTGTACCTGCATGATCGACCAGTTCACCCAGCTTCAGCCCCTTGAGCTTGGCCGCCAGCACGTTATCGTTGCCGACCTTGCGAATGTATTGCTTGGCTTGTTCGAGCGCCACTGTCACACCTACCCTATTCGACTTTGTAACTACTCAGCCCTCACCCGTAACTACTCAGCCCTCACCGTTGTCTGGGTATGATGGGAGAGGGGAATTGAGGGGGTTAGGGCCAAGTTGCGGGCAAAACATGCCTGCCTGAGTGGTTACGCTTTAATTACGATGGTGCCATACGCTTGACCTGCCCCGGAATGCTTGCTGGTGGTTGGGGGAAGTCAATGGATTTAGCTTACACCATTGAAGCGGAAGCGCGGCATGTATGTCAATCGAACAGAACAGCTTAGGCGATATTTTTGCAGGTTTTTACAGTGTAGGGGTGGTTCGTAGGGGCGACCCGATGGGGTTGCTTGATGCCACCGGCATAAACGCCCCTACAAACGATGAAAATGGGATCAGCCGCCGAAAACGTCTTCTTCGGTCAGACCCAGGATTTCAAACTGACGGCGCACGCTGTCGAATACGCTGTCTTCGATGGTCTGCAAGCCGGACCAGCTATAGCCGTCGTCCGCACCAAGCGCACTCTCGCTCCAGGCGTCGGTTTCGCTGAAATCCACCAGGGCGTTGTAAATCTGGTCGCGCAGGTCATCGGGGAAGCTCGCGCCGAAGCTCATGGTGTCATTCGGGATGGGGTCGCTGATGGACAGGATGCGCACGCGCTCCACCACATCGGGGGCCTGCTCTGCAACGGCGCTACGGGCATCCAGAATCCGCAGATCACCGACGAACAAGCGGCCCTCGTCGTTGACGAAGCTCTCATCAACGGTCAGGTCGAACGGCTCCGGCACGTCACCAATGCGCCATTCGCCATCGGTGGGCGTCAGCGGCGGCGTGAAGTAGGTGGTGGCGAAGTCGGCGTCCCCGTTATAGACGGCGAGCACGGCCTGATTGTGGCCACCCGCTTCTAGCTGTTCACCGGGTTCGATGCCATAAGCCTGCAATTCGACAGAGGGCACAATGAAGCCGCTGGTGGAGGCGCTATCAGGATAGGCCCAGCTACGGCCTTCGAGGTCCTCTAGCACGTAAATGTCGCTGTCGCGCTGCACGATGTACTGCGCCCAGTAAACGTTGCTGCCAAAGCGCACGGCGGCGGCGTAAACCTCAATGTTGCAGCGGTCGCTGCCGATGACGTAGCCCGCAGCAGGGATAAAACCCATGCTGACATCCGGGGCGGCGCACATGGCTTCAATGGTGGCGGCGTAGCTGGTCGGCACGCTCACCTCAAAGCTGAGGCCGGTGGCTTCTTCCAGCGCTTCACGCAGCACTTCGCCGCCTTCGATCAGCGTTTGGGCTTCGGCGCTCGGCACGAAGTAGACTTGAATGGGGTTTTCTGCTGTACCCAGGTCTTGCGCGCTGGCGACGTTCGCAGCCAGTACCAGCAGCAAGCCGAGACTTATGAGTGTCAAAAACTTTTTCATCGTTGTCACCTTTTGGAGTTGATTAGTTTGCTACACATTGAGCGTAACGGCCTGATGTTAAGCGCGTGCTATAGGTTGTTTAACTACCAGCGAATAGGCGCACGAGCGGCAAGGCAAAATCAGGCAGCACGTCGCCGCCTGTCAGCACGTGCGCTGCTGCTGCGCCCAGTATCTGCTCATCGTCGGCGCTGTACGTCTCTACGATTTGCAGCGTCGGGTAGATCAACCACACCAGGCGCGACCCGTTCGCCAGATAGTAACGTGCTTTGTCGCGCAGCGCCTTCACGCCATCATCGGGGGATTT
>DAOTTW010000079.1:0-12682 GCA_034437615.1 Anaerolineae bacterium
CCAACCGCCGCTACGCGGCTAGGAGAGGGGGAAGCAAGCCGTTTTAAGCCCCTCTCCCAGTGCCAAAGGCACGTTCGGGAGAGGGGTTTGGGGTGAGGGCTGAGTAGTTACGCCGCCCCGGACGCCAAGAATGGCGTCCCTACGGTTCACAACGGCTGTGTGCTGAGGTCTATTGACTACACGAATCTTCTGGTTGTAAACGGCTTTTCACGCATTTTGAACGGCCTGCCGCACCGGACGCCAAGAGTGGCGTCCCTACGATTCACAACGGCTGTGTAGGGACGCGGCTTGCTGCCTCCGCCACGAAAAAACGCACGACCGCGCTATTGTGTGCTGCCGCCTTGAGCCTAGCCCAACACCGGAATCGTGTTATTCGCGGACGGCATAGAGCCAACCCGCGCATCCTCCGGCAAATTCGCCAGCACCTTATCCAGCGCCGTCTGCAAATCCGGCATCGGGTGCAGCAGCAATTGCCGCACAAACGCATCCGGCATCTCGCTAATCAGCATGGTGTGGCGCACGGACGTATCACGCGAAAGCTGAAACGCCTTATGTGGCCCCACACGGAAGCCTTCGCGCTCAAAATGCGTGAATACGTCGTCATGGCTGCGCTTAGCACCGTCCGTAATCCAGCTTTCATACGATTTGCTGCCAGTCCCTTCCGGGCAGGCCGCACACCAGATCATCGCGCCGCCCTCACGCACCACCGGCGACGCATGGCCGAGCGCCTTCTGTGCCTGATAAATGTTGATGTCCTTCGGGTGGCCACCAGGCGAGACGATCATCAGATCAAAGGGCTGCTGACCCACTGGCACGCTGTATATCTCGTTGACACGCGGCAGGGCACGTCGCATCACCGCTTCTGGCTCACCGAAGAGCACATCCACGATGTCTTTCTTGCCGTTCAGCAGCGCGTTCAGCGCCAGATGCACCCCGATCATGCGGCCAATCTCTTCGACATCCACCCGCGCCGGGTTCTCATCATACAGGCCCATACGCGCTGTCGGCTGCATCATCATAGCGTGGTTGGCGTTGATCGTCGTATCGCCCGCCAGCCCGATTGCCGCGCTCTTCACGCCACCCGAATAGCCCATGAACTGATGCGGCTCGATATTGCCGACGACGATGCGTAAATCCGCCTGCATGTACTCGCGGTTGATCTCGACAGGCGTGCCCGCCTGCGTGCGGCCTAGATGCTGCAAACGGTCCAGGTCACGGGCATCATGGCAGATCACGTTATAGCGCTCGATCAAACGCTGCGGCAAAATCAGCGGGTATTCCTGCGGCGGCATCACCGGATGCGTGCCGGTGGCGATGACCAGCGTTATATCAGCAGGCGCGATGCCGAGCGATTCTAGCCTGTTCAGCAGCGGCGGCAAAAGCTGCGCATGAGGCACCAGCCGCGTCTTGTCGTTGATGGCGATGGCCACCGTGCGCACACCGCTGAAATGCATCAACGACACGTCCCCGAACGGGTTTTCCAGCGCACTCTGCACGCGCTCAACGGGGTTTTTGGCGGCACGCGCTTCGTTCGGCTGGATCGTGTGCAGCGTATACGCATCCGGTAAGGTCGCGCTGAGGTGTTTTCTTCCGTATGGAACCTGTAGTTGCGTCATGAGGCGGCTTCGCTTCTATACTTTGTCTCTATCAGCTTAAGGGTCAAGCTGTCAGCCAGATTAAAACATGTCGCACGCCGAATAAAGGCACAATTCGCCGTACATGGCGCTGCTGTTCTTCCTATTACAAGGATAAAACCACGAAATTTAAACACTTATGGTCCATATTCCGTACTTTGGTCATGAGGCTCGCTTAGAGATGTGCTAGAATATGCCCTGTTTAAAATCGGATTCCCTTAGAAATCCACAGACAGGACAATCTCTATGCGAGAGCAACATCGCATCGTTATTTTCGCAATAGTCACGCTCATTTTCGTGGGCGCTGTAGCGCTTGTTTCATCACAACCCCCGTCGCCCTCCGGCCCACCAGGACCCGGCGGCCCCATCGACCCACGCACACAATGCCCGCTGCTTGTGGATGAGGCGCTCTCACAGGTCGGTGATTTTTGCACGGGCTTAGGCCGCAACACCGCCTGTTATGGCTATGTCGATGTCGAGGCGGATTTCAATGTGCCCGCCGAACCAGAGCGCTTTGACGACATCGGGGATATATCCGACCTGATCGAAATTGACAGGCTGCGCACCTCTCCGCTCGACCTTATCCTCAATGAATGGGGCATCGGCGTGCTGAACGTGCAGGCCAACGTGCCCAATTCGCTGCCCGGTCAGGCGGTGAAATTCCTGCTCTTTGGTGATGCACAGTTCGAAGACGGCGCAGACCCCGCCCGCAGCATCCCCGAAGGCCCGATTTTAGAGGTCATGACCACCGCCAACGTGACGCTACGTGGTGCGCCGCGTGCCGATGCCAACGTCGTCGCGAATTTCCCGGCAGGCACCATCATGCAAGCGGATGCGCTGGGGCCAGATGGCGATTTTGTGCGCGTCGGCCTGCCTGCCGAAAACGATACAGGGGGTTGGGTGCCGCTCTCGCAGGTGATGTCTACGGGCGACCTGACGACACTGGCGACCATCGAGCGCAATCAGTTCAACCGGATGCAGGCTTTCTACTTCTCGACGGGCATCGGCACGCCCACCTGTCAAGAAGCGCCCGATACGCTTTTCGTACAGGGGCCAGAGCGCGTCACGGTGGATATTCAGCCCAACGGCGCAAATGTGCGTATTTCATCGGCCATTGTGCTGCGCATCGTGCCGCCCGGCGATATTATGCAGCTTATCGTCCTGTCTGATACAGCCATTCTCTATCCCGACGAAGCGCGTGAATTTGTCGTGCGAGCAGGCGAAACGTCCTTCATCTGCCTCTCTCTACCGCAAGACCTGGGCACCGTCCGCGATGGTCTTGATGATGACCGCACCGCAGGTATCAGCGAAGAAGGCATCGCCTGCGAATGGTCACGCCCACGCGCACTGACACCCGCAGAACTCGCGCCGCTTTCCTTTCTGTACGACCCAGATATTCAAGACGCCTACAACTATCCGCTGATCCCCTTCCCCGGCTTCGACCCCGACGAGATTGAGGTCGTCACACCGGAGCCAGAGACAGCAGATACAGGCGTAATCTTCGTCCTGCCACCTTCCGACACCGCCAGCCCTACCGCTACGGTGCAAACGCCGGACCCAGGCGATCCAGGTGACCCTGAAGACCCAGACGACCCAGACGACCCAGACGACCCAGACGACCCAGGCGACCCTGACCCGCCACCGCCCGACCCTACGCTGCCGCCCGACCCTACGCTGCCGCCCGACCCCACAGTGGACATTGCAGTTACCAAGATAGCGGATGTCGACGGCGCGTTCGTCGGTGATACGATTACTTTCACCGTCACGGCCACCAACAACGGCCCCAGCACAGCCACCAACCTGACTATCATCGACCCGCTGCCGCCCTTGTACACGTTCAGCAGCAGCACAGCCTCACAGGGCAGTTATGACAACATTACGGGCTTCTGGACCGTCGGCACGCTGAACCCCGCTGCATCGGCCACGCTGACGCTGGTCGTCAGCACCAATGGGCTGCCGGAGGGCCTGACCTACTCGAATCTGGCCAGCCTCAGCAGCGTCGATCAGGTGGATAGCAACAGCACCAATAACGACGGTGAGGTTGAGCTTATCGCCTGCGTAGCCGTCCCCGACCCCATCCCACCGAGCGATACAACCGCCTTCGTGAGCGCTGTAGCATCGGCACAATCGCTGGATTGCTACCCGACGCCGCCCCCTATCAACCTGTCAACCAGCACCTACGACTTCACGGTAGACAGCAGCTTTACAGAGGGCAGCAACGCGCTACCGGACATCCTGCGAACCCTGATTATCAACGGCAACAACGCCATACTGGATCGCTCCGCCACACAGGATTTCCGCTTCTTTTATGTTAGCCCTACAGGAAACCTGACGCTGAACGACATGACCCTACAGAACGGCGCCGCGTCCGATACGTCTGAACCCCTGGGGCAATTCGGCGGCGCTGTGCTGGTGGATGGCGGCGCGCTGAGCACCAACAACGTGACCTTCAACAGCAATACAGCGGTTGATGGCGCGGCGGTCTATATGGCCAGCACCTTCAATGCGGACCAGACCACATTCACGAATAACAGCGCCAGCATAAACGGCGGCGCACTCTACATCAGCGCAGGCGACGCCAACATCACGCGCAGCGCCTTCGTCAACAATTCAGCAGGCTCCGGCGGGGCCATCGAAAACCGTAACGGCACGCTGACCGTCACCAACGCCACCTTTAACGCCAACAGCGCCACCGCCTCCGAAAACGATGAAGGCGGTGCCATCCGTAACCAGGGCACGCTCAACGTCAATTTCGCCACCTTCGAGGACAACACAGGCTCATCAGGTGCGGCTGTTTACAACGAAGGCGGCAGTGTCGGCATCAAAAACAGCATCCTCGCGGATAGCTGCTCAAACCCATTCGGCGGCACCTACAGCGCACTCGGCAGCACCTACACAAATGACAGTTCTTGCAGCAGCATCGACGCCGACTTCATTCAGGTCACGGACGCACAGCTTGCGCTACGGGCCTTTGACGCCGCCGATAACGTCTTTATCCCACAAGATACCAGCGTCGTGCTGGATGCCGTCACAGATTGCACGACGGTTACCGGGGTCGCGGTCACCGAGGACCAACGCGGCGACGCCCGCCCCACCGACAGCGATAATAACGGCACGCCCCTGTGTGAGCCGGGCGCGGTTGAGGTGCCCCCGGTAGCGGTGGGGACCTGTAGCGCGTTCACGTCGCCCTATAGCGTTGCCGATGGCGATATTACCGATCTGGAATTCGCCATCGAGTGTGCGAATCTGGTTGCAGGTACGGATACACTGATCCTCGGCCCGACCAATTACGAATACTTCGTCGGCTACACGGGCAACCCAGCGAATGCGCTGCCAGTCGTTACCTCGGACATCATCCTACAAGGTGATACATCTGGCTCGTCTATCTCGGTGAATACAGACACAGGCGACGCCATCCGCATTATCCGTATTGCGCCCAGCGCTAGCCTGACCACGACCGATGTCACCTTCAGCAGTGGTCGCGCCAGCGATGGCGACGGTGGCGGCAACATCCGCGTTGCAGGCGCACTGACCATGACACGCGGCGGCCTTTCCAGTGGCAATGCAAACACCAACGGCGGTAACCTGTACATCGCACCGGGCGCAACCGTCAGCCTGAACGACCTTGAAATCAATAGCGGTAGCGTGAGCGGCTTCGGTGGCCCCGGCTTCGGTGGCAACGTCTACAACGAGTCCACAGCAGGCGTCACGTTCAACAATGTACGATTAATCTTTGGCTTCGCGGTCGTCGGTGGTGGCATCTACAACACAGGTGACATCACCGTGACGGATAGCGCCTTCAGCGATAACCGATCCGTCAACGCAGGTGGTGGCGAAGGCGGTGCTGTTTATAACCTCGGCAACTTCGACGTAGCGACCACGACATTTACCGACAACACAGCCACACTTAGCGGCGGTGCCATCAGCCACAACGGGTCCGGCCTGACGATTGCAGATGCCGCGTTCGTCAGCAACGCTAGCTCACAACAGGGGGCGGCGCTGAACCTCGTAGGCGGCAGCGCCAGCATCCAGCGCAGCCTGTTCGACAGCAACTTCGCGACGGGTGCAGGTGGCGCGATCCACATGACGATTAACGGCGTGGAGATCACGAACAGCACCATCACGAATAACAACAGCACCACCGGAGCGGGGGCCATCAGCGGCACCAACGCAGGCGGCGACCTGAATTTCGTCACGGTCTACGATAACACAGGTGCGACGGGCAGCTTCGATGGCGACAGCGACACCTTCTTCAGCACTTTCGGCAGCATCTTAGCCGCACCAAACGCCAGCGAACCCATTTGCGGGGCGGGTTTTAGCGGCATCGGCAGCAGCAGCGGCTATAACATCGTCACGGATACCTCTTGCGGCATCGGCAGCGACACCACCAGCCAGGAAGATGTCACGCTGGCTGCGTTGGCCCTGCTGCCACTAGCCGACAACGGCGGCTTCTCGCAGACCATCGCGTTGGGTACAGGCAGCATCGCACGCGATTTCGTGCCGGATGCGGTTTGTAACATCACAGTAGACCAACGCAGCGAACCCCGCCCCATCAATGGCGATGCGACAGCAGGTGTCGATTGCGATGCAGGCGCGTTTGAAGCACCGCCATCTGCTTTTGTCTGTCCTGTCTCGCCCTTTAACGTGACAATACCCGACGATGCAGCCGACCAGCTAGACCTGCACATCCGTTGCGCCAACGACACGCCCAGCACAACAGATACCATCAACCTGACCAACGGCGTGGATGGCTACTTCCCGACCTATGACGCGGTTAACGATCTGGCGGGTCAGAACGGCTTCACGCCCGTTACCAGCCCGATCATCATCAACGGCAACGGCGCGACCATCGCCTATGACACCGATGCCTTTGAACGCTACCGTGCTTTTGCACTCGATACAGGTGGCGACCTGACGCTGAATGACCTGATCCTCGATGAATTCGAGAATGCGGACCCCGGCGGCGCAATCCATGTGGCGGCTGGGAACCTAGCGCTCAACGGCGTCACGGTCAGCAACAGCGATTCCGATGGCACAGGCGGCGGCGTCTTTGCGAATTCCGGCACGACCCTGACCATCACGGATAGCACCTTCATCAACAACACGGGTAGCTCCGGCGGTGGCCTGACATCCTTCAACAGCCTGACCGTTGAGCGCAGCCTGTTCACGGGCAATCGTGGCACGAACGACTACGGCGCGATTCATGTCAGTGGCGATAGCAGCATCACCAACAGCACCTTCTCGGCAAATTCGGCCTTCAGGTTTGGCGGTGCCATCGGCTACCCAGCGACCAGCGGCAGCAACACGCTGAACTTCGTGACCTTTGTGGATAACACGACGGACAATGGCACAGCCCAGACGCTTTTCGGCAACGTCGCCGTAGACCTCGCCAGCAACATCTTCAGTGGCGCATCACTACATTGCGATTTCGTCGGTCTGATACAAGGCAACTCGCTGGGCTATAACATCTCCGATGATACGGTCAACAGTTGCGACCTGGACGAACCAACGGATCAGACTGGCGTCGCAACCGCCACAATCGACCTGCAACCCCTGGCCGACAACGGCGGCCTGACACAGACGCACGCCCTCGGCACGACCAGCAACGCCCGTGACTTCGTGCCCGCCGCCGACTGCGCCATCAGCGAGGATCAGCGCGCCCTGCCCCGCCCCGTCGAGGGTGACGGCATCGGCGCAGCCGATTGTGACACGGGCGCAGTCGAGGCGCAGACCAGCAGCGACCCCTGCGCCGCAATCGGCTTCGATACGACGATCAACCAGACCTACACCGTAGCCGCAGGCGACACAGCCGACCTGATCGCAGCCATCGAATGCGCCAACCTGAACGCCAGCACCAACGACACCATCCAGCTACCCGCCGGCAGCAGCTACACCTATGCTGTCGCCTATGGCGATGTCGGCAACGGCCCGAACGCCCTGCCCCTGCTCGACAGCCCCATGACCATCCAGGGTGACGGCGGCCAGGCGACCATTGACCGCAACACCATCGCCAGTACACCAGAATTCCGCCTGCTAGAGGTCGCATCCGGCGTTACGGCGGTGCTGGAAAACCTGCGCATCTCCGGCGGCGACATCAGCACCGCCGCCTTCGGCATCGGCGGCAACATCCTTAATGGCGGCAACCTGACCGTGCGCAATAGCATCGTCAGTGGCGGCAACATTCGCAGCGGCGGCGGCATCGGCAACAACGGCACACTCACACTGGACGCGACCAGCGTGCAGCAGAACAATGCGACGGAGACCGGCGGCGGCATCTACAACGAAATCGGCGTCGTGAACGTCACCAATAGCAGCGTCATCGGTGGCGAACAGGGCAGCACAGGCAACACCTCCGGCAATCTCGGCGGCGGCATCGACAGTTCAGGCGGCAGCGTGAACGTGAATAACAGCACGATCAGCGGCAACAGCGCCGTCAACGATGGCGGCGGCATTACTATGCGCGGCGTCGCCAACCTGACCATCGAAAATGACAGCGTGATCGGCGGTGAGCAAGGCACCACAGGCAATACAGCCGACAGGGGCGCAGGCTTGGCGCTGTTCGATACCACAGCCGTAATCGACTTCAGCATCATCAGCGGCAACGCAGCCGTAACAGACGCGGGCGGTATCCTGATCGAAGGCAACAGCCCCGTTGATGTGCGCAATGGCAGCATTATCGGCGGCACACCGGGCACCACAGGCAATATCGTGACGGATGCAGCGTCCTTCGGCGGCACAGCCATCAGCGTTATTCAGCTATCCGGCAATACCACGCTGACGTTGCAGGATAGCGACATCGTCGGCAACGGCGTCAGCAGCGATACGAACAAGGTCGCGCTACGCTTCGATAACACCAGTGGCACGCTGGACATCACAAACACGCTGATAGATAACAACAGCGGCGGCGGCATCAACGTACAAGAGGCCAGCGGCACCGTCGGCATCACCAGCACGAAGGTCATCAGAAATAGCGGCACGGGCGTCGTCCTGCGGCAGAACGCAGCCATCGCCAACTCGCTCATCGCCGATAACAGCAACAGCAGCGGCAACGGCGGCGGCCTCTCGCTGGAAAACTTCCAGACGTATGACATCGACAACAGCACCATCGCAGGCAACTTTGCCAGCGGCGCGGGCGGCGGCATCGTGACCGATGGCGGCACCAACCTGAACCTGCGCAATAGCATCGTGCGCCAGAACAGCGCAGGCGGCGCAGATGCGGACATCTCCGCAGGCGGCGGCCTGGGCAGCATCAGCAACAGCAACTATAACGATGTCAGCGCGAACCTGCTCGCACGCCTGGGCAGCAACGGCAACATCAACCAGCCCGCCAATTTCACCGCCCCGGCCAGCCTCGACTATCGCCTGGGCAGCAGCAGCCCCTCAATTGACGCGGGCAACGACATCTTCACAAACAACATCGGCTTGACAGTCGATCTGGATGGCAACCCGCGCTTCTTCGATGACACAAACGTGGCAGATGGCCCCGACGGTATCGTGGATATGGGGGCCTATGAGCGCCAAATCCCAAGCGGCACGCTGACCGTCACCACACTAGCCGAGGGTCAGGCCGATGATGGCTTCTGCTCGCTCAACGAGGCCATCACGAACGCCAACACCGACAGTCAGGTATTCACGACAGCAGGCGAATGTGGTGCGGGCAGCGGCACGGATACCATCGCCTTCGCGCTGGATGGCACGATCAGCTTCAGCACCGCCGACAACGGCAACAACGCCCTGCCCGTCATCAGCAGCGACCTGACCATCGACGCGATAGGCCGTAACATCATTCTGGACCAAACCGCCGCGCTGCGCTTCTTCCAACTCAGCACCGGGTCCGGCAATATCACAGTCAACCTGCTGAACCTGACGATGCAGAACGGCGCACCCGCTTCAGGCTTCGGCGGCGCGGTTTTCGTCAGCGATGGCGCGACCTTCAACAGCAGCAACAACAAATACGACAACAACAGCGCACCTGCTGGCGGCGGGGCCATCGGCTTTGACCAATTCGGCGTGGCGCTGTCCAGCCTCAACGACAGCTTCATGGGCAACACGACGAGCGCAAGCGGCGGCGCAATCTACAGCGGCTTCGGTGCTGCTGTGACCGTGAACGGCGGCCTGTTCGACATGAACCAGGCCAACGGGGACGGCGGCGCGATTGGCTTTAGCGCCGGCACGCTGGAAGTCCTCTCCTCCACCTTCAGCTTCAATCAGTCAGTCGCTGCGGCGGGTGGTGCTATCAATGCGGATGCATCCAGCACCCTGTTGGTTACGTCCTCCACCTTCGATAACAATCAGGCTCCGGCGCTACACGGTGGCGCGATCAACGCGGATAGCAGCGGCCAGATCACCCAGAGCAGCTTCGTGGACAACAGCGCCAACGGCGGCGGGGCCATCTGGAGCGAAGGCACGGGCAACCTGGACCTCGTGCTGAATACGTTCAACGGCAACAGCGACAGCAGCAGCGCCAACGCCATCTTCCGGGCGTCGGCGGCTGGCTCCGTGCGGCTGCGCGGCAACATCGTCAGCAGCGCAGGCCCCAACTGCGGCGGCACCGTCAGCGAAATCGTCTCGGAGCGCCATAACGTGCTGACCGACGCCACCTGTGGCCTGGGCGCAACCGGTGACATCGAGACGGCCACAGCCGCCCAAATCGACCTGGGTCCGTTGGCGGATAACGGCGGCCTGACACAGACACAGCTTATCGGCCCCTACAGCATCGCGCTCGACCACGTACCAAGCGCTGAATGCAGGCCGATTCCGACGGGTCCGCCCGCGTTTACCAGCGACCAGCGCGGCGAAGCGCGCCCTCTCGACGGCGACTACGACGGCTTCAGCGACTGTGATGCTGGCTCCGTCGAAGTGCTCTACCCCGATGTAGACCTTCAGACCTCTGTCTCGTCATTCAGCGCTACCGCTAACGAAGCAGAAGAGGTCGATTTTGAAATCTTCATCGAAAACTTCGGGGGCAACCCGGCCACTGATGTACAGGTCCAGGTGACAATTGACACGGGCCTGACCTACGATAGCGACACCGAGGATGTCGGGACGTTCGACCCCGGCACGGGCATCTGGGACATCGGCACCATCGGCGTCAGCGGCAGCGCAACCCTGACGCTGAACCTGGAAACGGACACAGGCACAACAGGCAGCACGCTCACCGTCAGCGCCGAGGTGCTCAGCATGGGTGACGTGCGTGATGTGGATTCTACGCCCAACACAGGCAATGATGGCGAGGACGACTACGATCAGGATAACGTCTCGGTGCTGAACTGCGCCGGGTCGCCCTACAACGTGGCGGATGGCGACACAGCAGCGTTAATCCAGGCCATTATATGCGCGAACGACGACGACGGTGGCACGATCAACCTGGCGACCAACGGCAGCTACACCTACGCTGCCAGCTTCGCTGACTACAGCGGCCTGACCGCCCTGCCGAGCATCAACAGCAGCATCGTTATCAACGGCAACGGCAGCGCGCTGATCGTGGATAACGTCGCAGTCGCTGCGCGTCTCTTCTATGTGGATGGTATCAACTTCTCCGGCACGTTAGAATTGAACGACATCACGCTGCGCGACGGTCGCATCACAACTGGCACATCAGATGGCGGCCTGCTCCTGTCTGAGGGCGGCGACGTGACCATCACTAACGGCAACTTAGACAACGGCTTCGCAGCCAGCGAGGGCGGTGCACTCTACGTTAGCTTTGGGGCCAGCCTGAGCGTGGTTAACAGCACATTCGATGGCAACACAGCGACCGAGGATGGTGGCGCGGTCAGTGCCGGGGACTTCGGCAGCGTCTCCGTCGAGGACAGCGGCTTCAGCAACAACACGTCTACGACAGGCTCCGGCGGCGGCTTATCCATCAACGATGGCTTGGCCACACTCACCAACACCGATTTCATCGGCAACAACGCCGAGGGGCGCGGCGGCGGCCTGTCGTGGAACTTGTCCGATGCGGGCAGCCTCAGCATCACGGGCGGTAGCTTCGTGAACAACAGCACCGACAGCGGCCCCGGCGCTGGGGCTTACATCCGCCAGCCCTTCTCCGAGACCATCGACGGCGTGATCTTCCAGGGCAACAGCAGCGCCGGGGATGGCGGCGGCCTGGCCGTGCAGGATGGCGGCGACCTGACCATCCAGAACGCACGCTTCGGCGGCAACAGCGCGGCAGGCTCCGGCGGCGGCCTGTACGTCAACGACCACTCTGGCCTGACACTGCTGGATAGCAGCATCAACAACAATCAGGCTGCTGATGGCGGCGGTACCGCCCTGCAAGACCTGAGCAGCTTCGGAGCAAGCGCGACCATCCAGCGCAGCAGCATCACCAACAACACAGCCAGCAACCGGGGTGGCGGTATAAATAGCGACGGCCACAGCATCAACATGGAAAACGTGACCATCAGCGGCAACATGGCATCCGATGGTGGCGGCTTCTACTCGCTCGGCAATAGTGGCGACGTAAACATCGGGGAATTTGTCACAGTCGCCAACAACAGCGGTGGCGGTGTCGTCACGGAACACGCCGGGGGGCTGTTGACCTTCACAAACAGCCTGCTGGTCGGCAATACGCCGCAGGATTGCCGCGACATCCTCGACCCCTCGAACTTCCCCGGCAGCATCGACAGCGACGGCACCTGCCCGAACGCCAGCCAGTTCAGCCTGCCACAGATCAACATCGACGCGCTAGCCAACAACGGCGCAAGCACCCTGACCCATGCCCTGCTGCCCGGCAGCGCTGCAATCGACTTCGTGGGCGCTGGCAACTGCAATGACCTGTCCGGCGGCCCGCTGACCGAAGATCAACGCCTCAGTGTGCGCCCGACAGATGGCGACGGCGACAGCACAGCGACCTGTGATGCCGGGGCCTACGAAGCGCCGACAGGCACCAGCACAGGCGTTGACATCAGCCTAGCGCAGATCGCCAGCAACAACGCGCCCTTCCCCGGCGATACGCTCACCTACGCGATCACGGCGACCAACAACGGCAGCACGAACGCCACCGGCATCGTGATTGAGGATAAGCTGCCCATCGGCGTCACGTTTAACGG
>DAOTTW010000080.1:0-4568 GCA_034437615.1 Anaerolineae bacterium
CCAACCGCCGCTACGCGGCTAGGAGAGGGGGAAGCAAGCCGTTTTAAGCCCCTCTCCCAGTGCCAAAGGCACGTTCGGGAGAGGGGTTTGGGGTGAGGGCTGAGTAGTTACACTGACCTGTCCGGGGCGGCGCAAGCCGCCATAAAATACGATCAAACATCAAATACCTACCCCTGTAAAGGTTTGGGGTGAGGGCTAAGCAGTTTACCCAGCAGGCCATCACAAATTGCATTACAATAGGGGCATAGCCAACGAAGAGGAGACAGCAACCATGCCCGGACTCGAACTCATTCATGCGCGTTACGAAAACGCGCTGGAAGCCAAACGTGCCTTTGATGACCTGTATAAGCTGGACGAGCACATCATTGATATGGCCATGATCTCCAAGCTGGAGGACGGCAGCGTGAAGATCAACGACCGCGACGACCTGGAACCGCGTGAGGGCCGCCGCCTGGGGTTGATTATCGGCTCTGCAATGGGCCTGGTCGCGGGTCCGGCGGGTTTGCTGGGTGCACTGGCTGGCGCGGCGATTGGCGGCGCGGCGGGGTCGTTGGTGGCGTCCATCGTGGCGGGTCAGGTGGATAGCGGCATCACGGACGCGACACTGAAGGAGCTGGTGAAAGCCATGCCGCCGTCAACGTCTGCGATTCTGGTTGCGGTGAAAGATGAATACGTCGATGAAGCGCTGGCAGTGGTGGATGCCTACAAAGCAGAGGTTGACCGTTACGACGTGGACGTGCAGGTCAAGCAGAAGATCAAGCATTACGACGCGGACGAGCAGAAGAAGCGCTAAGCGTAGCTATGGCAGTCTGTGGACGCGCCGAGGCGCGTCCCTGCGAACGATGCCCTGTAGGGACTGAGCAACACGACCTAATTCAACGCGCCCTTCACGCCCCACCAGGACGGCAACTGATGGCGGGTATCCTGGCTGAGCACGGTCAGGGCCGTAAACGTCAGCCAGCGCACGCGCTTGTCATCATGGAAGATGCCATCCCGCAGCGCCAGCGCAACATCGTCGGGCATGGCCTGTAGCGCTTTCATGGCGGCGCGGCGCACGTAGGGGTTCTCATTGACGACGCCGACGAACAGCGCCGGAATCATGGCACGGTCGCCCAGCTTCTCCAACGATTTAGCGGCGGCGTATTGCACATAGCTGCTGTCGTCGTTGATGAGCGCATGGGCCAGGTTCAACGCCACATCGGGGTCGCCAAAATCACCCAATGCACGGGCGGCCTCATAGCGCACGTAGCTACTCTCGTCGGCGTCCAGCGCTTCTAGCAGGTGTGGAATCGTCTCTCTAGCCCGGAAGACCGCCAACGTTTCGACGGCACGCTTGCGCACATAACTGCTGCTGTCGGTCAGCATCACGCCAACGACGTAACGCGCCGTCCAACGCTGCTGATGATGCGCCAGCATGTCCATTACATCCAGCCGCACATTGCTAGAGCGATCATCAATTAAGGCCAGCGCTAAATCCATCGCCTCTGGTGTGGCGATATAACGCAACAACTGAATGCCCTGCCGCCGATCATTCACACGACGCGCTTTTAGCAGGGTGCGCACACCTTCCAGGACAAACGGCGCTTGTAGGCGCTCCATTGCATCGTTGCGCACATCCGGGTTACGGCTCTGGCTAGCCTGAAATAACTGCGTGACATAGGTGTAAATATCCATAGGTCGGCTCCGCTACTGCCTTCGTCTGAACAGGACACCTGATAAAGAAACGAAAACAAATTCACAGAATCTTATATGGGGGCGTAGCGTGTGCGCCTCGGGTGCAATGCATTGCACCCCCACAGGTCCACTGTATTTGTTTTCGTCCATCCATGAGGATAACCCGCCAACTCAGCTAATATGGATAGTTGAGCTTGGTGGCGGCGCGCTTTTTGGGGGCTTCAGCCCGCCGATCATAGCGCCGTGTCGTCTCGACGGAGCTATGGCCCGCGATATTGGCGACGGTTGTAATATCCACGCCCTGCTCCAGCATATCGCCCACGAACGTGCGGCGCAAATCGTGCGGCGAAAATTCGGGAACGCCCGCCTGACGTGCACGCTTCTTCAGCATGTCGTAGACGCTCTGGCTCACCAAATTGGTGTTGAGGCGCAATTCGCCGCTTTTCAAGACAGGCACGAACAACGGCCCCTGCTGCGCGTGCAGGCACGCCACCCAATCGGCCAGCGCACGCAGCGCACCACCCGCAATGTACACCATGCGCTCTTTGTCGTCACGGGCGTTGCGGATGAGAATTTCGCCGTTTTCCAGGTCCAAATCCTCAATGCGCAGGGCGACGGCCTCAGAGCGGCGCAGACCGCAGGTATAAAGTAGGCCAATGATAGCCGCGTCACGTTTACCCGCCGGGGAATCGTCTTGCTTGCAGGTTTCTACAAGCGCATGAATCTCTTGCGCAGCCAGTTCACGCCCAGTCGATACGGGGTCTGGCTTGACGTTCTGAATATCAACCGCCCGCTGATAATCCTCAGCGGACATCAGGCCCATACGCCACGCTTCCTTAACCGTCCCCCGCAGCGCCGACAAAATGCGGTTGACTGTCGCAGGGCGGTGCTTGCGCATCAACTGCGTGCGGATGGCGTTGGTATGGCTGCCGCGTAGCTTCGACCAATCCAACGAGAGCATCGCTGCGTGCGACACGTCCCCAACGTCACAGCCGATGAGCAAGGCCGTTACGGTGCGCAGGGCGTTGCTCATGGTCCGTCTGGATTTTTCGGACGCTAACGAGGCGAGATAGGTTGCTGCTGGGTTTTGATCCATCGAGGGTGCTGAAGGAAGCAGCAGGTTTTGGTCAATTGGTGCTAAGCGCTTCGCCATTCGACACTCTCTTTCTTGTTGATCTTGCTTGTCTTGTTTGTCTTGTTGATCTTGCTTGTCTTGTCTGTCTTGTTGGTCTGTGCTTTGTTTGCTTCTTGATTGAGCCATATAAATAGCGAGCTTTGGAGCTTACGAACTGATCTGGTTGTGGTTGATTGTGTGGATCGCATGAACAAACAATTTCACTGATTACCATCGCGAACTGATAAACATTATAGCACAACAATGAACAAAGGTCGTTAACTGGCTTAAATGACGCTCATACGTGGCGGTTTTGTGCACGCCCAACACCTACGATTGTTTGGCTATTACGTTTCAAAAATGGCTATGTTTTGAGGTGCCAAATCCTCTACACTTGTTGGCATATTCAATCAGAAAGAAGGCAAACAACCATGCAAGACGTTGCCATTATCGGCATCGGTCAAACCCCCATCGGGGAATTATGGGACCAGGGCTTGCGCGACCTCAGCAGCACGGCGCTACACGCGGCAATGCAAGATGCAGGGCTGGACGCCCCGCCCGAAGCGCTGTATGTGGCCAATATGCTGGCCCCACGCCTGAGCAATCAGAGCCAACTCGGTGCCCTGATCGCGGATGATATGGGCTGGCAGGGCATCGAAGCCGCGACCATCGAAGCGGCCTGTGCCTCCGGTGGCGCGGCGCTACAAACTGCCGTGCGTGCCATCCGCAGCGGTGATCTGCAAACGGTGGCTGTGTGCGGTGTGGAGAAGATGACGGACGCGACGACCAGCGAAATCACGGCAGGGCTGGCGACTGCCGCCGATGCCGCCTTTGAAGGTGTGCACGGTGCCACCTTCGTAGCGCTGAATGCCCTGGTGATGCAGCGCTACATGCACGAATATCACATACCGCATTCGGCCTTTGCCGGCTTCAGCATCAACGCGCACGCCAACGCCCTGAACAACCCGAACGCCATGTTCAAGCTGAAGGTAGATGCGCAGCGCTACAACAACGCGCCGGACATCGCCTCACCCGTGAACCGCTTCGACGCTGCGCCCATCTGTGACGGGGCGGCGGCGCTGATCGTAACCTCAATGGCGCACGCCCGCGAACTGAGCCAGAAGCAGCCTGTGCGCGTGCTGGCCAGCGTATCGGCTACGGATACGATGACGGTGGCCAAGCGCCCGAATCTGCTAGAACTGACGGCTGCGCGGGTCGGGGCGCAGCGTGCTTATGCACAAACTGGCCTGACGCCCGATGACATCGACATCTTCGAGCTACACGACGCCTTTAGCATCATGGCGGCGCTGAGCTTAGAGGCGGCTGGCTTCGCGGAGCCGGGCAAGGCCGTCGATCTGGCAGAGGATGGCGCGATTACACCTACGGGCCGCATCCCGATAGCGACGATGGGCGGCCTCAAGGCACGTGGGCACCCGGTTGGCGCGACGGGCGTCTATGAAATTTGCGATCTGGTGACGCAGCTACGCGGTGAAGCCGGGGATAATCAGGTGCCGGACGCCGAGATTGGCATGACGCAGAATATCGGCGGCACGGGCGCAACCATCGTGACGCACATCCTGGGCTTGTAAGGTAAGCGTAGGGGTTTGATGCATCAAGCCTCTACAGTTATCTTTAATATAGAGCAACATGCATTAGCAGAAGCGAGGTAACACGGCATGGTCATTCACGAACAAAGCTACACGCTGCAAGCGTTCGACCAGTACATCTATCAGCACCCTAAAGCCCTGGTCGAACTCATCGACGGAAGGATGCGAGAAAA
>DAOTTW010000081.1:0-2829 GCA_034437615.1 Anaerolineae bacterium
CAACCGCCGCTACGCGGCTAGGAGAGGGGGAAGCAAGCCGTTTAAGGCCCCTCTCCCAGTGCCAAAGGCACGTTCGGGAGAGGGGTTTGGGGTGAGGGCTGAGCAGTTACAGGTCAGTGCCCTGTCCCTACAGGGTCGCAATTATTCGCAACAGGTCTGTAGGGACGCGCCACTGGTGCGTCCGCCACACAGGAACAACGAAAAACCAAATACCTACCCTTGAGAAGGGGGATTGAGGGGGTGAGGGCCAAGTCGCGGGCAAAATATGCCTACCTGAGTAGTTACCTATTTTGGGGGCAGCACGGCCATAGCCGCGCCGATCATGACCTGCACGCGGCGCGGCGAGTAATGCGCCAGACGGAAGAGCAACGACCACAACGCCGGAAAATCCTGCCGATACAAGGCCCGCGCAATCGTGGTGCGGCGGTGCAACAATTTGCCGAGCCGATGTGACAGCAGGCGCTCACGGTAGCCGCTGAACGCGAAATCGCCGCTGGCGAAGGCCTCTGTCATCATCTGTGTGGCGATCTGGCCATATTCCATCGCATAGCTGATGCCCTCCGCAAACAGCGGATCGACACCGGCGGCATCGCCAATCAGCAACACACGCGGGCGTGCGAACTCGGCGTTGGGGTCGAACCAGCGCACCGGATGCCCCTCAAGCGGCACGTCCTGCCGATCCACCTGGCGCTGCTGTAGGTCGTCGTCAAGGGCTTGCTTGAGGGTGGGCTTGTGGCTGTTGTGACCATTATGATGCTTGTTGTGGTTTTGCAGCAGGCGGCTGTCGAAGATACCCCGGTTCATGGTGGGCTGGCCGTTGTAATAGCAGGGGAAATGCCAGATGTAGCCGTGAATGCCGCGCTGCACAGGCGAAAAATCAAATATCACGTTATGGTCTCGCCATGCGGGGTCATTGGCGGGGTCCAGCGGCGTCATGATGCGCAGCAAACGCGCTACATGGCTCGTGTGCTGCATCCCTAGTTTGCGGCGCACCGTGCTTTTTGCGCCGTCCGCCGCTACCAGCACATCGGCCTGATAGCGGCCATAATCCGTGTGCACGCTGACGCCATCGGCAGCGACTTGTACGGCCTGCACGCGCTCGTTGCTGTGGATGCACACGCCTTGCTGCCTGGCGGCGGCGGCTAATGCGGCATCGAATACAGCGCGGTCGAAGATGCGCATGGCGTTCTGATAGGGCACCGTGAAGGCGCTGTTGCCGAGGCGAAATTCCATGCGGTGCGCCACGAACGCAGGCACGTCAGCCAGCGTCAGGCCCAGCGCGGCAAGCTGTTCTTCGCCATGAAATGTCAGTGCGCCGCCGCAGAGCTTTGGGCGCGGGTGCTGCTGCGCTTCGATGACGAGCAGATCATCGGCCAGGTGTGGTGCTTGTTGTAAGAGGTGCAGGGCTGTGGAGAGGCCAGCAGGCCCGCCACCGACAATAATAACTTTGTGGCGGTCCGCTTTGGCGGTCATCGCTCACCATGCTCCATGTGTTATCTTCAAGATGAAGCGCCGCGTCACGGTCTGCTGCGCCTCTAAGTCGTGCCAGGTTTCGGCGGCGAATGTACGCAGATGCGCGACACACTTTTCAAATAAATCCGGCCCCAGCACCCAGCTTTCCGGGTCTTTGCGTTGCTCGATGGCTTGCAGACGGTCGGCAGGGCTGGCATAAGTCGTCCATTCGGCCACAATCTGCTCGTCAACCCGCGTCTGTGGGCCGCCCAATTCTGCTAATATTTCATCACGCGGCAGCAGCGCCGAAGGCGGTATAAAATCCGGCGCGACGCGCATCACCTGGGCGCGTAATTCGTTGCGGATCATGCCCGTGCAGCTTTGCGGGTCAATCCAATCGTCGCCCTGTATCAGCTTGCCATCGGCCTTCAGGACGCGGGCGATTTCCGCCAGCATGGTCTTAACATCCTGCGAGAGGTGCAGCACGTGTACAGCCAGCACCGCATCAAACGCGGCATCCGCGAAGGGCAGGCGGTGCATATCGGCGCGTGCTAGCCGCAGCATCGGGTACAGCGCCGGGTCATCCCACAGGTCTTGTAGCATATGGCCGGAAAGATCAATGCCCGTTACACGGCAGCCCGCACGCGCCACCGGGAAGGCAATCCGCCCGGTGCCGACGCCGATTTCTAGCGCGTGCTGGCCTGTGCCGATCTGCTCGGCAATGGCTGCACCGACGCGCTGTGAGACTTCGGGTGGATGTGCGCGTGATTGATTATACTCGGTGGCGGCGCGGGCGTCGAATTGATAATTGGGTTGTTCGCTCATGGGTTGCTCTATGTTGTGGTTGGCGCATAGGTTGTGATGTGTTCGGCGTGCGCGCTGTAATTTGCGAAATTGGTGCTGCACGCTGCTGGCTTTTGTAGCGTAGCGAACAGCACCCCGATGCGCAAGGTTGAGCTTGATGCGGGTGCATTTCAGATGTAACTGCTCAGCCCTCACCCCAAACCCCTCTCCCGAACGTGCCTTCGGCACTGGGAGAGGGGCTTTAAACGGCTTGCTTCCCCCTCTCTATTGTTGTCTGGGTATGGGTTGCCTGGATATGGTGGGAGAGGGGGATTGTTCACAGGGGTAGGTTTTTGATAATTGGCCGCATTTTATGGCGGCTTGCGCCGCCTCGGACACCCCATTGGGTGTCCCTACGGTTCACAGCGGTTGTGTAGGGACGTGCAATGGCACGTCCGCCGAAATACCTACTCAATCCCCCTCTCCATCTGTGTCTGTGTCTGTGTCTGTGTCTGGGATAGTTCGGGAGAGGGGTTTGGGGTTAGGGCTGAGTAGTTACGTTTTCAATCGCTGAGGACGATGTTTTTTGCCAAT
>DAOTTW010000082.1:0-4022 GCA_034437615.1 Anaerolineae bacterium
CAACCGCCGCTACGCGGCTAGGAGAGGGGGAAGCAAGCCGTTTAAAGCCCCTCTCCCAGTGCCAAAGGCGCGTTCGGGAGAGGGGTTTGGGGTGAGGGCTGAGTAGTTACCGACAAATCTAAAATACCTACCCCTGAGAAGGGTACGAGGGGGGAGGGCCAAGTTGCGGGCAACGGCGGAAGGGGTGCCATGACAACAAACCAAGACGATAGCCTAAAGCGCAACCCGGTTGCGCGTTTACGGGGTCAATTCCAACAACTGAGCAAAAGCCAGCAGAAGGTCGCGGAGCATCTGCTGACGCACGGCCTCGATGTGATGCATTACACGGTCGCGCAATTGGCCGAGAAGGTCGGCGTCAACGCCTCGACCGTCGTGCGTATGGCGCAGGCGGTCGGCTATGATGGCTACCCGGAAATGCAGGCCGCACTGCGCGACTACCTCATGCGACAATCGCGCCTGAAGGAACGCTTGCAGCTTGGCTCACAATTGCTGGAAGAAGAAATCCGGCAGGCACAGCAAGAACACGGCAACACGTCCATCCTGCAAACCGTGCTGCGGCAAGAGATGCAAAACCTGCTCAACCTGACCAACCATGTGCCGATTGCGGATTATGAGCAAGCGGTCGAATGGCTGGATAGCGCCCGCCAGATATACATCCTGGGGTTGGGATCGTCCTACGCGGTGGCGCTGAATTTCGGCAACATCCTACGCTACGTCTTGCCGAACGCGCAGGTGCTGACACCGGGAATTGACCCTATCGCCAAGCAACTCGAGCCGATGGGGGCGGATGACCTGTTGTTTTCGATCTCGTTTGCACGTTACATGCGCGACACGCTCACGACAATGGACCTGGCAAGGCGCATCGGTGCGAAGGTCATCACCGTGACGGATAGCCCGGTTTCACCGGCAGCACAACGGGCAGATCTGCCGCTGATCGTGCCCTATCGCCTATGGCTGTATGGCAATTCGGTGGCGATGTTCGCCCTGCTGAATGCCATTTTGGGCGCTTTAGTGCTCCGTCACCCCGATGCAACAGAAGCACGCCTCGAACATCTCGAATTTTTGTACGAGACCTATCGGCTTTTTGACGACGAAGGCTAACACGGCCTAGCGCTGTAACACACGTGGGTCGAGGGCATCGCGCAAGCCATCACCGAGCAGGTTAAGCGCCAGCACGACCAGCGTAATCGCCATACCAGGGAAGAACGCAATCCACCAGGCATTACGCAAATACCCACGACCATCTGAGAGCATCGCGCCCCATTCAGGCGTTGGCGGGTCCACGCCCAGGCCAAGAAAGCTCAGGCTGGCACCCGTCACAATCGCCCCAGAGACGCTGAGCGTCGATAGCACAATTAACGGCCCCGACACGGCTGGCAGAATATGCCGCCACAGGATATGCCAGGGGTTCGCCCCCATGCTGCGTGCTGCGACGACGTAATCCATCTCTCTTGCAGAGAGCGTGCTGCCGCGTGACAGCCTTGCAAAGGTGGGGATGCCGAAGAACGCAATGGCTAAGATGATATTCGTGAGGTTGCTACCGAAGATCGCCACCAACCAGATCGCAAGGATCAGCCCAGGGAAGGCCAGGATGACATCCATCACGCGCATGATCGCGTTGTCGATGACGCCGCCGAAATAACCCGCAATCAACCCCAGGCTGATGCCAGCCAGCCCAGCCACCGCAATAGCACTAAAGCCGACAATCAACGAGACGCGCCCCCCGTATAGCACACGCGCCAGCACATCGCGCCCTAGCGCATCTGTGCCAAAGGGATGCTCGGTGGTCGGTGCCGCCAGGCGTCCGCGTGCGTCGCGTTGCAGCGGATCATACGGCGTCAGCGACTCTGCGAAGATTGCCGCCAGTACGAAGCCCACCAGCACCAGCAAGCCGATCACCGCCGCCCGATTGCTGATGAGTTCCGCCAGGGCGCGTGCATAGATGCCCCGTTGTGTGCGTGGGGCCGCTTCCTCAGCCTGTATGGTGGCTGGCGTTTTATAGGATGCCGAGTCGGTTGCCATACGATTTGCTCCCTAATCGTAGCGGATGCGCGGGTCGATGTAGACGTACAGAATGTCCACGATCAAGTTCACGAAGACGAACGAAACCGCTACTAAAATCACCGTGCCCTGTATCATGGGATAATCACGGTTGTTGATGGCCTGAATAGCTTGTCGCCCGATACCGGGCAGCCCGAAGATCGTCTCGGTGATGACGGCACCACCCAGCAACGCGCCGACAGATAGCCCCGTGACAGTGACAACCGGGATCAGCGTGTTGCGTAGTGCGTGTTGCAGCAGCACAGACCGCTGATTCAGGCCCTTTGAGCGCGCAGTACGGATGAAATCCATGCTCAGCGTTTCGACCAGGCTGCTGCGGGTTAATCGGGCGATCAGCGCGACCTGATTCACGGCTAGCGTTGCAACGGGCAAGATAAAATGCTGCCAGCTTCCACTGCCCTGCACGGGTAGGAGCCGCATCTGCACCGAGAAGATCAAAATCAGCATCAGGCCCATCCAGAAGGTCGGGATGGAGTAGAAGAAGATCACCACGACCATCGTCAGGCTATCCAACAGCGTCTTGCGCCAGATGGCCGTAATAACGCCCACGACGACACCGAAAAACGTACCAATGCCCACCGTCAATAGCGTCAGCATGGCCGTAAACGGGAAGGCATCGGCCAGCAGGTCTACGACGGGCTGCCGGAATTTACTGGAATCCCCCAAGTCACCCTGTATGGCATTACGCATGAAAATCAGGTATTGCTCCGGCAGGGGGCGATCCAGGCCCAATTCTGTGCGGATGCGCTCGATTAGCTCTGGTGTGGCACGATCACCCGCCAGTTGTTTAGCGGGATCGCCGGGCAACCCCAGGCGCAGCATGAGGAAGACAATCGTCACAATCGCCAGGATCAAGGGGATCGCGACGGCTATGCGGTTCAGGATGTATTTGGTCACGGTTGAGCGGCTTTCTGGTGCAAGGTGTGCTGGCGTTTCATGATTGCTCGCCGGGTGCCCTTCTCGGACACCCGGACATTTGCCAAAATCGACCTAATTGAGAAAGCAAAACGGATTCAGAAGGCTAATCTGTGAAGTAGGCATCCCAGTACAAGAAGCCCTGATTCAGCGGGTTGATCTGCCAGCCTTGCAGGTCCTCGCGCACGCCCGTCAGGTTTGGCGGCGTCACCAGGAAAATCCAGGGGGCGGCGTCCATGATGTACTGGCTCGTCTCGGTAATTAGCTCATAGCGTGCGTCCTGATCGAGTGCGCTATCAGCCGATAGCAACAGGTCCGTCAGTTCTTCGGTGGCGAACCAGGCGCGGTTACTGCCGCCGATGCGGTCGGGATCGAAGAAGTAGGTCAGGATCAGCGGGTCGCTGTAGCCGTAGAGCGAGATGAACAGGTCGTGCTCGCCTGTGGTGGTCAGGTCGATCATGGAGCTAAAGTCCATCAGATTAATATTGGTCTGGATGCCGATGTCGCGCCATTGGCCCTCGATGACTTCGGCTATGCGCCGCCACTCGTCCTCGCTGCCTGTGGCAATCGGCACGACAAACGGCTCGCCATCCGGGTTTTCGCGGATGCCGTCACCGTCTACATCGACGTAGCCGATCTCGTCCAGGATTTCCTGTGCGCGTGCCGGGTCGAAGCTGATGGCCTCGGCGTCCAGTTCCGGGTTATGGCCCCAGATCGTGGGCGGCAGCGGTTGATACAGCGGTTGTGCCAGATCGTCGTAGGCAAAGATCGCTACCTCGATGCGGTCCGTCGCATAGCTCAGCGCACGGCGCAGGTCCGCGTTACCCCAGGGGTCTTTTGATGTGTTGAAGCCGACATAGCGGATTTGATTCAGGAAGGATTCTTCTACGGTGACATCAGGGTTAGCGCGTACATCTTCCAGGTTCTGTGTTGGCACGCCCGCCAGCGTCACCTCGCCAGTTTCCAGCGCCGCCAGGATCGTCTGCTCTTCGCCCAGGAACACGATCTGTAGCTCGTCAATGCACAACGGGCCAGAGTTGTCGTAA
>DAOTTW010000083.1:0-4811 GCA_034437615.1 Anaerolineae bacterium
ATCTGTCTGCACAAATACGAATGGACTCCAGGCGATACGTGGTCGGTGTCAACCACGAGGCACCAAAGAAAGCCACCCGTCCCGGTCGCACTTCGTCTATGGCTTGTTCCAGTACAAACTGATTGTTCACATAGACCTCATAAGTGAGGCCCTTGCGGATGATCTCTAACACGTTAGACACATCATCACCGATGTTGACGGCTGACGTGACAAACCAATCGTGGATTGGCTCATAGCCGCGCTCAAAGCGTGCAATCTGCACCGCGCCATCGCTGCGGAGTGCAAAGCCGAGAAAGTCGTTTGCATCCACATAATCGACCCAAATACCAACACGGTCATCTGCATTATCGAAATCGCGAGCATACAGTTCCGCCTGAATGTGAAAATCGCCGCTCAGCGTGACTTCTTGCAAGCTGCCCCAACTCACGGGCTGATTGCTGCGGCTGCCGTCAATAATGCGCAGTTGATAGGCCCCGCTGACGATGCTGGCGATTTGCCTGCCAGAGGGGTCTGTAAACCATGTTTCTCGACTTCCTGCTTCAAAATCCTCCTGTACGTAAACATTGCAGCGCAAATCGGCTGTATCAACGCGCTGCGATGTGCCAGTTACTGGCTCGACAAAGTAAAATTCAGCGCCTTCAGCATCGTACATGCCTTCCGCGATCCAGCCGCGTGCCCCTGACCCATATTCGATCTGGAACCAGGCGAAACGGCTGTCGCAGATCGGCCCTTGCAGCACACGAAACGTCTCAAGCGGGTCTAGCTGGTCGATACGCGCAGCAGACGTGCTAGAGCCGTTACGCACATTGACCTTAGAATCGTCACGGTTGCGCACGATGCCATCCGAGCCGCTGTTCAGGCGCACAGGTAAGACCCCTGGCCCACAGGCGTTGCGGGTGCCAGGCTGAGGAGCCGCTGGTGCTGGGGATACGGTAGGCGTTGGGGCGGGTACAGGGCGCACGGGTGCGTTAATGTCACCGGGCATAAACAAAAAGCCGCGTCCGTAATTCGTATCCGGCCCAGGGATTTGCCCGTCGTCCTGTGTGGCATCATCGCGCAAGAAGTTCAGGACCTGTTCACGGGTCCAAGAGGGGTTTGCCTGCCAGATGGCCGCAGCAGCGGCCCCAGCGATGGGTGCAGCCGCCGATGTGCCGATGAATGCTTCGCCGCTTGCCAGCGTCACCTCACCGAAGGTCACAAGGTCAGGTTTCAATGCCCCAGAAGCCACCGGACCCCGTGAGCTATAGGGCGCGATGATGTTGCCTTGCAGCGCACCAACTGTCAGCGCGTTCAGGCTATCGCCCGGCGCAACAATCGAGCCGCCAATACCACTGGTGGGCAATGTCGCGTATTCGACAAACAATGTCATGCGGACTGGCTCTTGTAAATCCGTGAAGCTACGAATCTGAATACCGAACCGCTCACCCAGAGGGACGCGAACCGTTTCTAGGGCTTCTTGTGTGGGCAGCCCTTCCTGTGGACGTGTACTGCTTGCGATGTCGCGCTGGGTGCTGCTGACGATATGCAAATCCAGATCGACAGCGTTTGCCGCCTGCGTGCTGGTGTTATCCCAACTGAGGATAACCAGACCGCTGCCGCGATCAATGTCGCCTGGATCAATCCAGAGTGTTTGTTGGATACCGACCCCACGAAATTCGTGCATCGTGTCGCCATTTGTATCCGAGAAGGTATCGACAATGTAGCCATTAGCGAAGTTGCCAGCCGCGTTCACCCACAGCAAACCAGCCCGTGCCGCACGATCGACTTCACGCGCCCAGCGGTTGCTGCCGTCTAATGGGCTGGCTGGAACCCCCGCCGAATGCACGATAATATCCACCTCTGACCCGATCATAAGCGTGATGCACAAACTGTAGCTGTCAAAATCTTCGTATGCGCAAGCGTACAGGTCTGTATGAGGCGCGAATGTCGCCAGCACTTCCAGAACGTTGCGCCCATGACGATTTGGGCTGGCATCGTAGTTGGCGGGGTCGTCGCTTGGGTTAACAACCGTCACGACCCGATCAAGCTCCAGAAAGCCACCGAAACCAGTATCTAGCACACCGACCCGAATCGGCACTTGCGGGGCAGGTAACTGTAGCTGCGTGCTGAGGCCTGTACGGATAGCCAGTTCGGAGGCGCTTAACGGCGCAGGGAACCCCATGCTGATGCCGCCCTGTGCCGAAATCGCGGAGTCATCTGTCGTTGGGGAGGTGTCAGGTTGTGCGTTACTTATTATCGTAATAAGAGACAGGCAAACCAGCATGAGACTAAGCCGATGCAGTAAATGTAGCATGTTGTTCTTATTCAGCATAACGAGTCGCGCTTTGTTCGTCCGTTTGTAGGGGTGTGGTCATGGTCGGCGGGTTAGAGATCATCTTGTAAACCTTTTTCGCTGCCAGCACGGAATTGCGTACAATAATTGTATCACGGAAAACAGATGTGACGGAAGCAGAGGTCAAAATGTCGTCCTCTTCCGGGAGAAGTCCAACCTCCCTGCTCCGATACTTGTGGCAATTTTTAATAACATAATTACAAACAAAGCCGACCGGGTCTCCCTATGCTCAGGGTTTATTTTCCGTTACCATTTTGCTATCATATCGCTTCACAAAGCAAATAACTTTGTAGAATGTAAGGTTAGGTCATGTCGGAATATCTTGTGCAGTGGCGTGCAAAGGTAGTAGATGCAGCTAGGTCGTTCTTAGAGTTGTATCGTGAGCAGCAAGAACTCGATTTTGAGTACGGGATTTTGTTCGGCGCGCTGGTTGTGCCGCTACACGATGATGTCGTGGCGTTTGACCTGAACGCCATCATGAGCTTGCAAAACCTCGTGCCAGAAAATGCGCAACCTATTCTAGATGTCCTGCGCAACTTACCGGATGACCGGACGCAAGCCGTGCGCTATCTCGCTGAGCAAGCGCAGTCGGATGAGGCATTGCGCGGAGCACTACCCACCTTGGTCGCGCAATTCACCGAACAACTGGCAACGTCTGGCTTGCTGATGGAAGCGCAACAGGCTGAGAGCGCACGAGCCAACGCACCCGGTACGACGATCATCATCGGCGGCAATCATTACTACGCGGGCGGTGCCGTTCCTGTAACTGATGAAACGGTCACAGCAGATGGTGCTTTACCTGCGCGGCCCAAGCTCTTTATTTCCTACGCACGCTCTGATGACGATGCCCAAAGTGACGGTTCGTTCGTGCTGCGCTTGTACGACGACTTAACTGCCGCAGGCTACGATGTATGGCTGGATCAGCACAATATGCCGGGTCGTCAGCTAACCTTCCTTGATGAGATCAAGCGTGCCATCTACAAGCGCGATCAGGTGTTGCTGATTTGGGGGCCGGGGGCCAGAGATTCTAAGTATGTCATGGAAGAATGGCAATACGCCCTGAGCCAGTGTAAAGGCGTCACTACATTACTGTTTCAGGGAGCCTATGACGATTTACCCGATGACCTGAAGCACTATCATGCGCCTGACTTCACACAAGCAAGCCAGTATGACGACACGCTGAAGGAACTGCTACGCCAATTACGGGAGCCGCTCAGCCCACTCGGTGATGTGAACGCACCGAATCTGCTGGCCCATCAGATCAAACGTCCGCAAGTTCTGGCCGCTGTGAAGCAACCTGTGCTGCGCCATCTGCGCGAACCCCTGCAGGACCTTGTTTATCGTATCTGCCTACACGGTATGGGTTGACTTGGCAAAAGCCAGTTATCGCTGGCGCTCGCGCACGATTGTGAAGTGCGCCGGGCCTTCCCAGATGGCGTTATCTGGCTGGCTATCGGACCGGAGCCAAACCTGGCACAACGTCAGCGCGATGCTGCGCTGGCATTGCACGATAATATACAAAACTATAGCGATGACATTGAAAGCAATAAAACACTGCTACGACGACTGTTCAACGGGAAGGCCTGTTTGCTGATTTTAGATGACATCTGGGATTATCAGCACGTAAACGCCTTTGATGTGATTGATCGGCAGGCACGTTTGCTGGTTACGACGCGCTTCTCGGCCTTCGTACAGCGCTTAAGTGCCGCATCCGTCGCCATGCCTGCGCTCGATAGCGACGAAGGGTTAGCGATCTTCCGTAAACGTCTGGGTGTCGCCGAGGATGCAGACCTGAATGACGAAAGCATGTTGACGCAGATTATCGCCCTGCTCGGTTACCATACGCTAGCCATTGACATCGCGGCTGCCTGGTTAGCTGAGCGCTTACCTAATGATGCCGCAGCACAGAGCAAACTTCTACAACGCATACAGGCTGGCGCGTCGGGCACTGTGCTTGGGGAAATGCCACAAAATATCGACGGCGATAAAGTCACTGACAAAAATGCTAACGTCTGGCGTTCGCTAGCGCTCAGCTATGACTGGCTCAAACCACAACAACAAGAGCGCTTCCGGGCTTTGGGCGTACTCAGTGTGGGTGCGCCTGTCGACGCTGAAATCGCCGCAGCCCTCTGGCAAACCGACACCCAAGACGCCGAAGACGAGCTGCATCACCTGGGGCAGGTCGCTTTGTTATCGGCGCAAGGTGATGGGTTATATACACAACATCAACTGGTATACGCCATCGCACGTCACTTGCTAGAGGCTGACGCCGGTGCACATAAGGCGCTGAAAGGGCGTCTGATTGCGTTTGCGGTGCCTTACGCCGAGCAAAACCGCTTCAATACGCCACAGATGCAGCGACATGAGGCCAACTTTGAACAAACCCTCGAATACGCCATTCAACGCGACGACTTGCCAGCAGCAGCACGCCTTGTGCGTGCGTATGGTTACCATCTTGCGCTTAGCTCCCGATGGCAGC
>DAOTTW010000084.1:0-67872 GCA_034437615.1 Anaerolineae bacterium
CATCATCCGTTGCTTGATCTGGTGAAGCCGTTATTCCACAACGTCTTTGCCATGTGGATGTATTTCCCTGATGAGAAGGCGATCACAGCCCGCGTAGATGTCGAGATGAGCGATACAGGCTGGCTGATTCGCTATGATTATGGGTTGCCTGCTGTGCGTCGTATGTTTATGCGCAGCAAAATGCAGCATACGTTGCTACCGACATTGCGCTTGCTCAAGGCTAAAGGCTGGTTGGCTGATAATTGGCGTGCCTACCTGAAGGCCGGCTTGTTCTGCTGCCCGTTCCTGACGATGAACCTAGCCGACGTGAACCGCTTTGCGCCTAAGATCGCTGCATTGGGTTTGGCGATGGCGATTGAGATGGGCGCGGAAAGCAACGGGCAAAAAAGCCTGATCGACAAGCTGTTAGACGATGTGGCGTTGATGCTGTAGTGTTAATCTGGATTCGGCAATTCGAGGGTTTGTAACAGCTTGGCGTAGGTCTTGGATTGCTCCATAAAGACGTATTTCAAGGGCAGTGCCATTGCGTGCCTGCCGCCGATTGCCCGCAGATGTTCGATTGCAGGCAATAAGTGCTTATTGCTGATAATTAACGTGACGGTGTGCCATGTGTCGTTAGTTGCCTGCCTGCTGTCATCCGATAAGCTGTAGATTGGTGCAACCGTCGGACCAAGCAAACCGTGCGTATGTGGATTCATGGCGACCTTATCCGCGACACTCTGCGACGTTTCGCCCTTCACATCGACTGTAATCTGGTAGTATTCACGCCCCTGCATCGTCGCGTCCATGTATTCCAGCATAACACGGGTCGCGTCCAATAAGTCAGGCTGCGTTTGTAGCGCGTCTCGGTTGCCGATTAAACAAGCCTGGGCACGGATAATCGTACCACCACCGATCTGCTTAAGATGATTTTCACGTAGGGTCGTGCCTGTCGCTGTCAGATCAACGATGATGTCGGCGTAGCCTATGGTGGGAGCTACCTCAATCGCGCCTTCCGCCCGCGCCAGCGTAAAATGATGAATCTGGTGTGCGTGCAGGAATTGACGTGTGGAATGTGTGTAGGTCGTCGCGACGCGCAGATTACGGCCTTTATTCTCGCGAAAATCGAGCGCGACCTCTGCTAAATCCGCAATATTTTCGACATCAACCCAGGCTTCTGGCACAGCAATCACCAATTCACAGTGACCATAGCCCAATGCGTCATGTATGACGACGATATTTTCGTCAGGGTGTTCGCGAACGACATCGTAGCCCGTCACGCCCAGTTGTGCAGTGCCGTCTGCCACCTTGTAGACCACATCTTTCACACGCTGGAATAATACGTGCATCCCAGGAATGGCACTAATCGCGCCGGTGTATTGTCGTGGATTCGGCTTATGAATTTTCAGGCCACAATCACGGAAGAAATTATAGGTCGGTTCAGCGATTGCGCCTTTGCTGGGCAAGGCAAGTGTAAATTGCTGCGTCATTCCATTGCTAACCTTTTTATATCGGTGATGAGCTGGTCTATTGTGTCGAAGGTGTACTGTTTGTTCTGGTAGTAGATTGTATTGCCTTCAATGCGTATATCGGCGCGTGTATCGGCGTCCTGCGGTGTGCTGCGAACAGGGATGTTATACGCTCGCAAGTAGGTCGCAATGCGGCGGCCTTCGTTGGTATCGGGGGTTGTGATGGCTTGCAACAGTGCTTGTTGATGTGGGACCTGTTGCATCAAGGCTTTCATGTAGTAAGCAAATCCGACAGCAGGCTTTGCGGACGTACCACCCACCAGTCGCGTCAATTCATTGTAACGACCACCACCCGCCAGCAAACGACCATCTGCACCCCGCACAGCAAAAACTAGCCCTGTGTAGTATTCCCAGTTGCGCACAAGGTTGGGCTGCACAATTATCCTGGATTGAGGGATGTCATACGCTTCCAAGCGGTCGATTGTGACCTGCCACGATTGCAAGAGTTCTTCTGCGGTGGTGTCATGTGTACCGACGAGTGTGCGAATCTCACGAAAAACCTGATCGGCAGGCCCTTGCAGCGTCATCCATTCAGCCAAGAAATCAAGTGCTTCTTGTATCTGCTGGTGTTCCTGAGCGCGTTCGTGCTTTTGTAGCAGACGGTGTGCGATGTCTTGCCGGGTGCGTCCGCCCATTGTCGTGCCGTATTGTGTCGAATCCAGCAAAATATCTAGCATGTGTTCCGTGTGTGTATCCTGGGTACTACCAGATTGGGCCTGTGTTTCTGGCACCTCATAACCGGGCAAAACCTGCTGGATTTGCTGCAAGGCGCTAGCTTTGCCGTTTTGTGGGTCCAGTAGGTTATCTCGTTGCGCCAGTAATAAGTGATAGGTGCGTGAGTCGATATTGAAGCGGCGGATGAGATGCTGTTGCAGGCCAACATGCCCGGTGACAATCTGCCAATCCTCAAAGCCAGCTTTATCGATGCCTGTAGCTGCCATTGCGATAATTTCGGCTTCGGCACTACTACCCGCCAGGCCGATTAATTCTGCTCCCATACTGCGACTCTGGTAATTGTGGTCCGGTTGGTTAGCGTCATCCTCAAAGATCGTTCCGCTGAACTGCCAGCGCACGGTGTTAGTGTAGTTATTTTGCACGTAGCGACGCGCAGCAGCAGCAGTGAATTCAGGCCGTAGCGCTAGCAGTTTGCCGTGACGCTCAAACGTAAACAGGCGATCAATGATCTTATCTCCGGCTCGTGTCAGGAAAATATCAGCCATTTCGATGTGTGGAATGTCGATCAGCTCGTAACCGAATAGCTGCATGTGCTCAATCAATCTGTTTTCGAGTTGACGACGTTGGATGCTATCCCAGGGCATAAAATGTCTCGTTGCATGTGTGGTCTTGGGTTATTTGGCCCATGATGGCCACGATAATGGCGTTATCTTGCCAGATCATAGCGTGATTTGGACACATGACAATGGGTAGATTTGTGGATGCAAGTGGTCTATGGTTGTGACCTTGTGTTGCTATTTGTTATATGGGCCAATCCAAATGTCAGAAGGCAGTTATCAGCGCCCGCTTGGGGAGCACCGCACAGAGATTATTGTGGTGAATTCACGCTTTGTCACATCAATCAGTAAGGCCACCAACGCCGACGAAGCAAGGGCGTTTATTGCGCGTATACGCGGAGAAATGCCGACAGCCAATCATCATGTGTATGCGTTTCGCGCCGGTTATGGCAACAGCGTCACGGAGGGCATGAGCGACGACGGCGAACCGTCTGGCACATCGGGGCCGCCGACGCTGAGCGTGCTACGTGGGGCTGATATTGGCGATATTGTGCTGGTAACAACGCGCTTTTTCGGCGGGACGAAGCTGGGCACAGGCGGCTTAGTGCGTGCATACACCCAGGCGGCTCAAACGGCGCTGGAGCGCTTACCAATAGAACTAAAGCAAGCCAAAGAACAACTCGGCATAGATGTGCCATACGCACTTTATGAGCGCGTCAAGCGCCTGCTAGAGAGCCATAACGCACGCATTGACGATGAAATCTTTGCGGGTGATGTCAGCATCATCGCGACGCTATTACAAGCCGATAGCCCTGCTTTTCAGGGCGAATTACAAGAACTATCGGCGGGACGTATCGAACCGGTTTTAATGGCGAAGTTCGATTAACGAAGCGAGTTTTCGTCGCCTGCATTTGCATCTGTATCGTCGTCTGCATTTGCATCTTCTGTGGCCATGATGCTTGCGATACGTGTTTTAACTTGCCATAGGTCCGGGTGTCGAGGTGACAGCGCCTCGGCACGGGTAAGGTAGGCTCTGGCTTCGGTACGGTGACCGCTATCAAACAGCAGGCTACCTGTTGTCACCAGGAGCAACACGTGATTCGGTGCAATCTGCAAGCCCTGATTGAGATATTGTAACGCAAGCGCTTCTTCATCCACGTCTAACAACTGCTTGCCCAGCAGCGCCAGCACATTGGGGTCTTCAGGAAATTGCTTCTGGGCATCCAGCAGCAATTGCAAAGCGCCATCTGTATCACCCCATGCGTTGTAAGCGCGTGCCAGGATCAGATAAGCCTCGACAAAGTTTGGAACGTCTTCGATGATGCCTTCTAGATATTCCATATCGCGGTTGGCCGGCTTATTGCCCGCGTCCACAATCGCCTGAATATCGCTGAAACGCATCTCAAAGTCGGGATCATCTGCGACTAGCATCATGCGTTCAATCTCATTACGCCATTCACCCGTTATGTCGTGCTCTAGCGCCTTGTCGAGATGGTCGCGGGCTTCTGCTCCGAGGTCATCTATCAAATAGACCCCTGCTAAATTCGCATGTAAGTCGGCCCGGTCACTATGTTGCGCGATGACCTTCTCAAATATGTTGATGGCTGGTTCGATTTCGTCCACGTTGTAGAGCGATTCCAGCACGAGATTAACGGCTTCGCCGGTTTGATCCTGCATGACTAACTGCTCGAAAACTTCCCAGAAGCGTTTGTCATCACGCAGCACCAGCAAGTCAGCCATTGCAGCCAGTGTTGTCACGTCATCAGGGCGTAATTCGAGCGCTTTTTCGTAGGCAGCGAGCGCTTCCCAGGCCACAACGTCGTCGCCATGTTTATCGGGGTCCGCCAGAACGACCTCTTCTACTGGCTCTGTGGATTCAGCAGCTTGCACAACATGCGCATACAAGCGATAGAGTGGCGCATTTGTCGCATTTGTTTCAATGGCGGTTTGCAAGCGTTTGGCTGCTGCATGAGCGCGTCCACTACGCCAATACAGGTCCGATAGCGTGTACCAGGTTAAGGCGTGTTCGGGCTGTTGCTGGCTTGCTGCTTCGAGTAGACGATAGGCTTCTTCAGCGTAGCCTAGCCGATACAAGGCATTGCCCAAGACGATAGCGGTTTGGCGGCTGTTCGGGAAATTGGCCATAATCTGATCAGGATAATCGACCAGTAATTCGCCAACGACGCTGAATCCCGGTAGCATCGCTCTGGCGGATGCCCTGGCAACAAGCCAAGCAGCAGAATCCGAAGCAAGCTGTAAGCCGAGGTCCTGCAATTCGTTATGCAAAGCTAGGATGTCGGCGTCGTCCCAGTCTACGCCCCACAGGGTCAGCAGCAGATTGTTCTCCCATTTAAAGGCCGTCTCGATGAAATCTTTGGTTAGGGCTTCATCGGCGCTTTCGTAGGCTTCGTAGGGCAGGTCGAACTCATTACGTGTCGTCTGGCCGATTGCTTGCATTACGCCGCTTGCGAATTCAGGCAATTTTGCAACCAGACCGGCAATAGTAGGGGCTTCGATTGTAGCTTGATGTGGGTCTGCGTCTTCATCGTCGATCAAATCGTTCTCGTAATAGGCCGTTAGTAACCAGCCAGCATCACGCACTTCTAGTTTGCCCCACATCGCAATATTTTCGTCCAGCACATCTAGGCTCCAATCGTCAATATCAAATTGTGATTGGCTGATGTCCCAGGTGTAGCTATCGTCGGGCGTTTCAGCTTCGATGCGCGTGAATAGGCGATAAACACGTGTATTACGGTACTGGTCCAACAGGTAAGCAAACACGGTCCATAGACCCATCGCTGTTTTTGGCACCGACGCATTAACACAAGGCCACAGGCCAATGCGCAGGCGCGTGCCATCCCCAATTGTAGTCGCCATACCCTGAATATTGCCCATACTGCCGAAGATTGCACTTGGCAGCATCGTCTGTGTGTTGCGCTGTTCGATTGTCATGAGTTTTTGTGCAAGTTTTTGCATAGTGTTACAACCTCCGATGACTGCCACTGGATTAAACAAAAACACCCTGTAGGTGTCTACAGGGTGCCCATTATAGCTGAACGAGGACGTTTAGAAATTGATAATCGGCACTGATGCGTATGCACCCCGAAAGACGACAAACTCAGCGCTCAGCCAGCCACGCCCAACACCAGGGACCTCAACCAGATACCAGGCACCGTCTGCTGTACGCCCGACGGTAGCTAGCTCCGTACCACCTGGGACCGTTGCGACGACGGAGAAGCCCGCCGATGGACCACTGCGGATGTTGAGGTTGCCCGTATTTACAACGACACGATTGCCCGATGCAACCGGAGCAGGCGCAACAGCGCCACCTTGTCCGACGGTGTCGCCTAATGCTGCCGGGGCAGGCGCAGGCGCGATTGATTGTACGTTGTCGCAGATTGATACCACCTCATCAGGACGTGGCACGGCATCCGCTTTCGCAACCGTGCCGACTGTGCCGTTTGTCAGCTCAACGATAAATTGGTCGTGGTCTTCACCGACGAGGTAGAATTCGGTGCCTGCATTAAGCGTGAATGCGTCGCGGTTTTCGATGCCATCAAAGCGGATTGTCGAAGCGTTTGGTACGAGCCAGACGTTATCGGTGCCGCATTCCAACGGACGCAGTTCAACACGACCGACCCAACCGCGACCGATACCGGGCACATCAACCAGATACCATTTCTGGCCCGTATCATCGGTTGTTTGGTTCAACAGGGGCAAAACGGTGTTGCGGTCTTCCGGTAATGCGGCCTTAATCATCAAGGAATCATAAGACGGACCCGCGCGTAAGTCCGCACCTAAGATTGAGACACCTGTCACGCTGCGGCCTGTCACAACGTTACCACCACCGGGTTGCGGCAGTGGGCCGCCACCTTGACCAGCGTTGCCCTGGGTAGCCGCGATGACGCCACCACCGGAATATGCATCGCTGATGATAGGTACACTCGCGAATGACCCTCGGAAGAGCACGAAGTCGTTATCGACCCAACCCCGACCGAAGCTACCTTCGACCAGCCACCATTCTTCATCAGGTGCCACGCCAATCGCAGCTAGCTCTGTACCACCTGGGACCATTGCAACAATGCTAAAGCCTCCACCTGGGCCTAGACGAACGTTGAGGTTGCCCGTGTTGACGACAATGCGATTACCTGTGACAGCGGGAGCCTGCTCGATGGGCGTTACGCCACCCGAACCGGGAGGCGGTGCACCAACGGAAGCGATCGGTTGTGAATATGCATTGGGGATGACGGGCACACTCGCGCTTGCGCCTCGGAAGAGCACGAAGTCGTTATCGACCCAACCCCGACCGAAGCTGCCTTCGACCAGCCACCATTCCAGATCACCCGCGACACCTGCTACGGCAAGTTCTGTACCGCCGCTGGCAACAGCCGCAATCGCATATTGGGCACCGGGTCCACGACGGATATTCAAGTTACCTGTATTGACGACAATGCGATTGCCTGTGACACGGGTCGGTTGCGCTTGCACAGGTTCTGCGCCGCCACCTTGACCTTCTAGCAGGCCGCTATTGACAGGGGTTACGTCAGTGCAGACCGAGGTTACCTCGTCTGAGCGCGGCACGGCGTCTGCTTGACTCACGAGGCCGACTGTGCCATCTGTGAGTTCAACAACGAACTGATCGTGATCTTCACCCAGAAGATAAAATTCAGTGCCTGCGTCAAGGGTGAAGGACAAGCGATTTTCGATGCCGTCAAAGCGGATCGTTGACGCATTTGGCACGACAAACACGTTATCCGTGCCGCATTCCAATGCACGTAAATTTGCACCAGATACCCAGCCCGTACCGACATCGGGTAAATTCAGAAGGTACCAGGTTACACCATCAATTGTCGTCGCATCCAGCAGCGGATAAATCGTGTTCGGACGGGGTGCGAGTGCTGATTTTATCATCAACGCATCGAAAGACGGTGCAGCGCGAAAGTCACCGCCAATAAACTCAATGCCTGTCACACGACCACGCGCCGACCCAACGCTAGCACCTGGATTCGTTGCAGCGCCTGGAACGATGCCCGGTGCGGGCGCTGGTGGCGCTTCAAAATCGGCCAATGGGACGTTCGAGAAGGTGCCTCGTGGTAGGGTGAACTCGACATTGACCCAACCAACACCTGCGTTCGTGTTGACCTGATACCAAACTGAGTCGTTAGCGACGCCCAGTACAGGCAATTCTGTGCCGCCGACAACCGTGACTAATACCGAAAACTGTACGCCGGGTCCTGTACGTACATTCAAGAAACTTGCATTTGCTACTAAAATGGGCGTGGCAAATGTCGCACGTTGTTCAGCATCTCGTGCAGCGACGGTGCTTACATTTAAAATAGTCGCTGACATGAGCGCAACTATCAACGCCATTATTTGGATACGATGACTCATGTGCCCTACTTTCATAATGTGTTTCCCCCCTCTTTTTGGGTAGGTGGCTTCTCTCATTAAGACGTTACAATCCTAAGTATAGAACTATGCGCTTTATACGGCAACTTACATAGGTTCGGCTCGTGCATTGAGTGTGCGTTTGTGAACGTGGGGCGCACGTAGGCTATGCGGACTGGATACACGAGCTACTCACGCGCATACTCAATGTATCGTAGGATTGTACTAGAATAATAGAGGTATATAACCGTGAGTAAAAATCAGGAGAAGCCCATGCGGAGTTACTTTTTTCCCATTATCGCTTTCATCATCACCTTAATTGGTTTCACATTGCCAGTCCAAGCTCAAGACGCTGGCCCAATTTCCAGTGAGGCCATCAACGCCTATCCAGAGCCGAACGTACAACCATTGGCGGTGCAGGATTCCGTGCTGTATGACCGTGCATATCGTCAGGTAGAGGGTGGTTTGCAGGTGCATTCGGCCCCCGGTGGAACGCTCTCTAACGATTTAGGCAGTGGCTACACATTTGTAACACTGGCTGGCGCAGGCCAACAGGGTGCCTGGGCACAGATTGGACCGGATCAGTGGGTGAACAGCAATGCGCTGACGGAAAACGTCACGATTTCACGCTACGCTGGCGTGCGCCTCCCGGCTGAAGGGCTACCTTATACGATGGCATGGACGTTGCGACATTTACGTCCATCAACCACACCCGGCGGTGAGCCATCACAAGATAACCCGTTTTTGTATCGTTACAGCCGGGTTAACCTGTACAGCTATGTTGAGGTAGATGGCAAGCGCTGGTATCAGGTCGGCGTAGATCAGTGGATCCACCAGTACAACGTCGCCAAAATAGCTCCTGTGGCTAGGCCTGCTGACATCACGACAGCGAAATGGGTCAGCGTTGACTTGTACGAGCAAGTTTTGATCGCATACGAAGGCGATACACCAGTTTTCGCGACGCTGGTCTCGTCCGGCTTACCTGCATGGTCTACGCGGGAGGGCGTTTTTAATGTCTATGTGCGCTATGAGCGCACGTTGATGAGCGGCGCTTACAACAACCCCGATTTTTACTATCTGCAAGAGGTGCCCTGGACGATGTACTTTGATGGTGATATCGGCTTGCATGGGACGTATTGGCATGATGGTTTTGGCTATCGGCAGAGCCATGGCTGTGTGAATTTGTCGATCACCGATGCAAAGTGGTTGTTCGAGTGGTCGTCTGATGTGCGCGATTTCAGCGTTGAAAACCCGGTTGATCTGGGTGTTTACGTCCACAGTAGCGGCACTTACGAATAAATGGATCAGCATCAACCCGCATGAGCGAGTTGTGGTTGCTTCTGAGGGTGGTCGGCCCATGTTTTGCAAGCTAATGTGCAGTTCGCATATTTTCATGAGGCCGCACTAAGACTTCTTGTGTGGCCTTGCATTATGGCGAGTGCTGGCTTGTTTTGCCGTAGCTCTTGGCTATAGTTGGGCGCTACGTTGCCCCTCTACCTGGGGCTGATGGCAAGGAAAGATGATGAACAGCCAAACTGATAAAAACAAACGCAGGCCGTATCGCTATTTTGATTTTGTGATGGGCCTGTTTGTAACGGTCTTGCTGCTGAGTAATATCATGAGCAGCGCAAAGATCATTGATCTGGGTCTTCAGCTTGGTCCGCTTGCACTGTCGTTCGATGCTGGAACGCTGGTGTTCCCAATTTCGTATATCTTCGGTGACATTCTGACAGAGGTGTACGGCTACAAGCGTTCCCGACGTGTAATCTGGATGGGCTTCTTTGCTCTGCTATTGATGGCTTTTTTCATCTGGTTCGCAGGTATTTTGCCGGGTGAAAGTGCCTGGGAGGGTTACGCAGGCCAGAGCGCCTATGATGCAATTCTTGGTGGCGTGAGCGGTCTCGCAGTGGCTAGCTTGGTTGGTTACTGGATGGGTGAATTCAGCAACAGCTTTGTGCTGGCAAAGATGAAAATCGCCACGAAGGGCCGCTGGGTGTGGTCGCGGACCATAGGCAGCACGCTCGTTGGCCAGGGGATTGACACGCTGGTCTTCTTCGTAATCGCCACGTTGCTTGGTGTGTTCCCGCCTGCAATTTTCGCCTCTCTGGTCGTAACGAATTACATTTTGAAAGTCGGCATCGAGGTCATCTTAACCCCGATAACGCTAGGGGTCGTGCGTTGGTTGAAACGCGCTGAGAGCGAAGACTATTACGACAACGACACACGCTTCAATCCATTTCGTCTGGAGTTGGACGCATGATACTCACGGGACGCTGACAAGGTTCATATTAAAAATGGGGTAAATTTCGCCTAAAGTTTCGTTTTTCGCTAGCAAATTAGGCCAATGTCGCTAAACTTTAGGCGTTTGTGTTGCGTGCATCGTGTACGCGGCTTTCCAACAATGTTATCCCACTGCGCCAAGCAGCTTCGGGACCTTTGGAGAGGTTAAAGGCAGAAGGCAGAAGGCAGGATGAACAGCATGTCTGGTAACGAGCTTAACGATATCACACTACAGACGACGAAGCGCCGTCGCAAAAAGTCGCGCAATCAGCAGAAGCCCAATTTTGTGCCAGCCGATATGTACCTTGAAGATGCACTCGATGAATTAGAGCTTGAGTTTGAGGGCGAAGATGAATTGCTCTCGCGGAAGAAGGGCCAACGCCCAAAACCGGGGATTGATCCGGTCAAATATCATCGCACGCGCAAAACAGGCAAAAAGCGCCGCCCCTCCCAAGACGACTTTGAATAGGATGCCTACAGCATCCACATAGGCCAACAGTAGGGGCATCAGACTGCGTGAGAGCTGGTCTTGCTGGTGTCCCTGCGTACACACATCGCTTACCCTGCGTGAAGTCGCACAGGCTGAAAAGTGTGTCACAATAGCATTGTGTCCGTATTGCATATGCATTTAAGGAGTTTCACAATGCATCGTACCACAATGTTTCTCATCGCGCTGTTCATATTGGTGATGCCGATAATCGTCGCTGCACAAGATGATGCCAGTGACGATGCGCCAACTTTCGGCCTTGTGTCGGTCAATGCTGCGGATGTGCGCACAGGACCGGATTTTGCCTATCCAACCATCGCTCGCTTAGAACGCAATGCCTCTGTTGTAATTATCGGCAGAGCAGGTGATTTTTTCCGTCGCTGGGATGGCCGCCAGTGGTTGCAGATCGAGCTAGGTGACCAGCGCCCCTGGATTTATGCGCGGTTGCTGCGTACTAGCGTGCCGTTTAACTCGATATTCCCGACTGGGCGCATTCTGCCGCGTAACGCGAACGGGCGTGTGCCAGAAGAATTTGATCTATCTGTGGATGTTTGCCAGCAATGGCAGGGTGGTTTCACGCAGAGTGGTGATTTCACCGCAGGAGATAGTGCGATTACGGTTACATATCCGGGGTTGCAGGGCGCGAATGTCTACAGCGTGATTACAATCTCACCTTCTGGCTTGCGTAACGCATTTGACAGCGAAACGACGACTGCACAAATTTTGCTGGAAGATTTACCCACCGAAACAGGCGAGTATACCTGGCGTGTTGCGCCTTACTGGACGAACTCGACATCTCGTTCACGTTGGCAGCAGGTATGTTTGCTACGCACAGGTGGTACATTCATCAAGCCGGAGACGCCAGCACAAGCTGGGGAATAGGGTCGTAAAATAGCGAGCAGGGGGCAATCAGCGCCCCTTATTTGCTATCTAATAATGGCTTCTGTGCTGTCCAACGCACGCAAGGAGGCTTCGTAGATGAGGGTGGCGTTAATGGCATCGTTGCGGGCCTGTAACACACGATCCGGCAGGAGCGCACCGCAATCTCGCAGAGCATCAACAGACGCATCTAAAAACGTTGTGGCCTCCTCGATGCGCGGCACATAGCGGCGCAGTTCCGGCAATTCGCGCACATCCTCATTACTCAGTGCAAACGGGTCGGAGATGAAGTTAGGCGGTTCGCAGGGCATAGCCTCGCCCCGATAAACTTGCCGCCAAAATGATGTTAACGTTTGTGCCACAGCAAGACGCGGGTTGATGTAAATGCGCAGTCGTTCGATTTGTGCAAGCTGTACTTCCGGTGGAATGACGGGCACAAGTGCTGCGAGGCTGTTATCGAATTCGATAGGCGCTATCGGAATCGCTTCGACATTGGGCAATTCGCGACCTGCGAAGGCTGCAATCCAACCCACTTGACCCAGGTAATTGATGCGGAACCACTCGCTTGTGGGGTCACGGTCTAAGATCGGCACAGTGACGCCAAACGGTAACGACGTAATGCGCTCACTGGTGTTGATTGGCTCCGCACGCACAACGACGCTTTCCAGGATAAAAATTGCAAAGCCTGTATCGGTTTGCAGCGGTGTCTCACCCACCAGCCCGGTTTCTAAATCCGTTAATGGCAAGAATTCACGCCGGAAATCGGTAGAACCCAGACGCGCCGCAATCCAACCGAGGTTTGTCATGCGTCCAGGGCGCTTGACCTCTAGCCATGTGCCGTCGAGGTTACGCCCGACAGCGATAAGTCGTTCATCCTCAAAAATTGAGGCCACTGCTTCGGCATCGCGGGTCGGTGCCAAACGTACAAAAGCGCTATCGACATCTAACGTAAAGATGAAGTCATCCTCGTTGCGTGTTTGCTCAAAAGACGTCTCTTGTGCGGCGACCAGAATAGCCCCCAGGTACAATAGCAACAGCATCATGGACAGTTTGCGTACTGTCATCGGTCTCTCCTGTCCGGGTTGATGATCCATTCATCCGCACTTGCGAATGCCATGTAGGGTAACGGCTGGAAGCCCATTATTTCACCCGAGGCGACTATCATGCGCTCAGGGGTGTAAAGCCAGAGGTACGCTTGATCCTGCTGTAGCACCGCCTGCGCCTGATGGTATAGCTCAGCGCGTTGTGCGTAATCACACCCCGGCAGTGTGTCCGCCCGTGCCAGTAAGTCATCAACCTGTGGGTTGTAATACGAGGTATGATTAGTCGTCGTGTTGGGATCAATCAGAATATCGGCTGAAGATGCAAACAATTGAGATAGTCGTGGTTCGATGGGGTAGGCGTAGCTATTACTCGTCAGATAGGCATCAAAGCGTTGATTGCTCACTTCGGATAACAATTCGCCCGGCGATAGGGCAACAGGTGCAATATCCACACCGACGCTGATAAGCTGCTGTTTCAGTAGATCGACTGTGATGTCGCGCTGTCGCCCTGCGGATGTGTCATAGAGCAAGGTGAACGATAGGCGGCTGCCATCAGGTGCGGATTCACAAGCGATGCAGGTGCGGGCGCTGTTAGGTGTAAGGGCGCGCCAGCCAGCAGCTTCCAGTATTCGGGCGGCTTCTGCTGGATCGTAGCTTAGGGGCGTTAGATCGGCGTTGTGTGCCCAGGATGCCGGAGATGATGCTGATGCGATAGGTTGACCGTAGCCATAAACAGCGGTTTCGATAATTGTCTCGACATCAATAGCCAATTGCAGCGCCCGCCGTACCTCTAAGGAGCCAAAGATCGGGTGATTGCCCTGGTCGATGCGTCCATTTTCTGTATCTCTGTCTGTATTTTTATCATATGCAGGCTGTGGGTCGCGTGGGTTTGCGAGGTTCAGTGCAATGTAATCCCAGGTGGCGCTAGGATAGGTGTAGACCTGTACGCCCGGCAATATTTCCAGGTTGCGCCTCTGGTCAAACGGCGGATTAAGCAGCAGATTGAGTTGTCCATTTAGAAAGCGCTCCACTGCCGCGCTTTGTCCAATGTTGCTGACATACTCTAACGCGAGGTCACCCTGACGTAAGCGTATAAATTGATTTTCGCGGATGTCTGTAACAGAAAACATGCCATACGTTACAGACAGGGTGTTGTTGAAAGGATGCTCTCGAACATAGCTGAGATTGAGCGCATTATTGTCTTGGTAGCGCTCGAACTGTGCGACATAATCCATACCCAGGCTGAACGTCGGCAGATTGACGGCGAAATCCGCATTGAATACATGGGATGGCAACACAGGAAAATCAAGCGCGTTCAGTGCTGCGCAATCAGCCTGTGAGAATGTCACGACGACTGTGGTCGCGTCCATCGGCAGCAAGGCTTGAACCTTCGCAAGCCTGCTAAATACTGGTGATGCGGGGTTGTTTATCGCCAATAAATAAGCGAAGAAAACATCGTAGGCGGTGATCTGTGTGCCATCGCTCCAATGAGCGTCATCGCGCAAAAACAAGGTATATGTAAGGCCGTCAGCGGAGGCATCCCAAGAGCGTACAAGCGCACGATCAGCCATCGCTGCATCTATGCTATCTCGGACCAGTGTACCAGTGGCGTAATCGGTGGTGAAAAGCGACGGAAACAGCAAATCGGCCAATTCATCACAAACGGCAGTGTTGCACAGCAACGGGTTCAGGCTCTGGTCTCTATCTGGATTGTTGATCCGCACGATACCACCTGTTGCATCCTGGGCCGAAGCTGTTGCAGGCGTCAGCACAAGTATCAGTACCAGGAATACCATGTAACGTGTCATCGTCTTTTAGCCTCCTGCACGTGCTGGTGTCGCAAAGTCTAGCCATGTCGAAAACGTCCCAAGCTGTGCACCTTCCTCGATACGACTCAAGATGTTTTCTGCGGAGATACCCGGCAAAACAGCCCCTTCCCCTGCAACCTCACGGTATTGCTGATAGCTCTCGGTCGCTTGTGCAGTATATACGGCACCCAGAGATGCATGTGGGGCTGCATAATCTGCATCTAACGCGATGGCTTGCTGTAGGTCTGTGATGGCCAGCTCATAGTTACCTTCGGCAGCATGGACGAGGCCACGATTGTGATAGGCGATTGCAAAATTTGGGTTTAGCGTGACCGCAAGTGTGAAATCTGTGAGTGCAAGGCCGAATGTGCCTTGATTGAAATACAGCAAGCCCCGGTTGTTATAAGCCGTGATAGCGTTGCCATCCAGTTCTAGCGCACGGTTGTAGTCCTCAAGTGCCGGCGGGAAATTTAACTGGATGGCGTAGGCGAAGCCCCGATTGATATATGCGGGCGCATAAGTCTCGTTGCGTTCGATAGCGCAGGTGTAAGCGACAATCGCATCTGTGTAATCGTTTTGCTCAAAATAGACATCGCCCAAGCCAACGAAAAACGTGTGTGTAGCCCTCTCTGGTGCGATTTCCAGGCAGGGGTCGCCATCCGATGACCTATCCTGGGCCAGCAGTGATGGGGCCAGCAAAATGCCGCCACCAACCAACAGCAGTAGCAAACTCAACTTAAATAGCGGTCGCATGAGTTAATCCGTTTCAAATTGTGCGCTGAGTAGCCATGTACCATCGTCCAAACGCAGATCGAAGGTAAAGCGAGATTCCAGGGCACCGGCGGCGCTTTCGATACGACGATCCGCACTGGCGGGGCGCAGGCGCAGGTAATCGTCATAGTTATCGAGTGCCCGTGCTGAATAGATGACGCCGAGTAGCGCGTAAGGTTGTGCTGCGCGTGGGTCATATTCCGGGCGTGGGCGATCCGGTGCGCGGTTCGGGTCTTCTAAATCCTCCAGGGCATTTTCGATGCCGGAGATGGCAATAGCCTGTTCAAGGTCCGCAATGGCCGTTTCAAAATCATCGGTGAGTGCGAGAATAACTGCCCGGTTGCTAAGCGCGTCAATGTATTCGCCATTGATCTCGAGTGCGCGGTTCAGGTCTGCGATAGCCAGCTCGTACTCGCGCTGGGCATAGTAGACAATCGCTCGGTTGTTGTAGACATCTGCACGGTTTGGCGCTAATTCCAACGATGCAGAATAGTCTTCCAGCGCTTCTTCGTAAAGGCGTTGACGGGTGTAAGCGGTCGCACGGTTGAGCCATGCATTCAGGTAACTGGCGTCAATTTGCTCGATGATGCAGGAATAGCTGTCGATGGCGCTGTTAACACGACCATTCTCGACATAGGCTGCACCCTGACCCATATAGTAGCCAATGCGTACATTCGCAGGGCTAGCTTCAAACGAATCACAGATTAATTGATCCTCTGCTGCACTTTGGGCTAACGTGACAAGTGGTGAAGTCAACCCAATTAGCAGCAAGTTGATGAAGATCAGGGTAAGCAGGGGGTTTGCTTTTGGGTGTATCATCTGTTTTGCTCCGTATTGTGATGCTGATAAGTGGTTAAGCATATAAAGATCGACAAATTGCAAATAATGAACTAAAAATCGGTAAAGGGCATCAGGATCGGGTCGCGGTCCTCCAATGAATTTAGCAGTGAGTTGGCCAGATTGAGCGCGCGCCGTGCCGAGTCGATTGTGGCAAGCGCGTTAAAAACATCCCGCTCGGTGATAAAAGCATCTGTACGGCCACAAGCATCTTCAAAGCCAGCGATAGCCAAGTTGATGCGTTCAACGGCTATATTCAAAGCATTGGCAGGTGGCGCGAAAATCGTCTCACGCTCCAGATCAACCTCGCTGACGCGGCTGCTGCGTGCATTGCTTGGGAAATCGCTGCAACTGACGCTGTTACCTTCGTTGAGGCTTGACCAGACGCGCTCGATGCGACCCAGGCTGCTGAAACCCTGATTGATGTCATCGTCCAGTTGTTCAGCAAGGCGACCATAGGGGTAGAGATAATTGGTATTGAGTAGGGAACCCATGAAACCATCCAGCACGCGCACATTCCAGCGACCAATCCAGTAGAGTTGGTCATCATGCAATATTTGCACACGGAAGAAGCCAGAGTCGCCAAGCCTACCGGTTAGTTCAACGATGGTATCAGCGGGCAAGGTGCCGATGTAATCTTCTGGGCCAAAATCGCGCTCGTAAAGCGGTGTTTCGCGTGTTGTGACCGCTACCACACCCATACGCCGCACAAATGGCTGTGTATCCACACCGTCAACAGTTAATTGCACGATGTCGCCGGACCAGACCAGGTACCCCGCATACAACCAACCTGCTTGATTGTCGTGCATCACCTGCACCCAAGCCATATCCGCAGAGCGCCCGATAGCTGGCAAGGTCACTGCCGGTTTTACGACAGTAAGGCGCTCAAAGGCGGTGCCGGGGCCGGTGCGTAACGACAGAAAATCCTGTGTGGTGACGTATACGCTAGTTTGCTGTGCAAGTGCTTCGCCGTCCTGGGCGCTGACGCCCAGCGGCAGACTCATGAACAGTAATGCGCAGCCTAACAGGAAAAGCGACCTATGTTGTGCCATTTTTGGGCCTTTCTCGTGCCTTTCGCACGTTTTGCACGCTCTAATTCGGTGGAATCGCCAACCATAAGTCAATGCGCTCAATATCGAAGCCAATATCCGTCAGGCTGCCTGTTGCAGTATCGAGGATATACCAGCTTGGACGCGCTGTTTCTGCTTGTGTTTGTCGATTAGACTGCAAGAAAGCCTGGAATGCGACATAGCGATTATCTGGTGACCAGATAAAGCCGCTTACAATATCTGGTGAAATAACTGATGTGCCTGGAACGCAGTACAGGCGCGATAGACCCGTTTCGCTATCCCACACACGCAGTTTCGGGATCAGGAGTTCAGTCGCATCGATGTAGGTAACTTTGCCGCGTTGCAACGGTCTGTCCGCGCTATCTGCAAAGCCGTCTGGTCCCGGTGTGACCGTTGGTTGTAGCGGGATGAAGTCTGGCGTCCGTGTTGCGACAGGCGTTGGGTAAAGCGGCGGCAACGGCGTAATCAGGATAGCGTTCGCAGGGATATAATCAGCGCGATTAAAGCGGTATGGGGTGATGCTATAGCGGTTATTAGCTGACCACGTGCCACGCGGCAGGTCACCTAACCTCTGATGTTGCTCCGTCATTGGGTCGTAGATGAGCCATTCATCCGGAGCGGTGGACGGATAGCGATAATACAGATAGTTGCCTGCTGGATGCCAGTTGAACTCGATAGGGTCGGCGGTTTCTGTGCGAGCGAAATAATCCTGCGTTCCTGTTGCACGGTTAACGATGTAGTAGCGAAAGCCGGGCTGTGGGCGTGTGCGGTAGGTTGTGCGGTAGACCTCAAGATCACCATTATAGGGTTGCACATTTACCAGTTCGGTATCCAGATTGTTGATGCGAACCGTGCCGCGTGGCGTAAACGGATCGCTATATTGGCGCGTTTGTACATTGTATTGTTGGCGTTGTGTGATTGCGCTGCGCGAAATGCGTGCTTCTGAGGGGACAAAGGGCGGATTCGGCGTAACGCGGTCCGCTGGCAACACGAAGATGGTTTGCTCTGGTGATATGGTCGATGGCGCACGCAGTGTAGGGGTCGCACGCACGAAGCTACTAAACTGATATTCAATTGTAACCGGATCGATCCAGTAAGGGTCTGGCCAAAATTCGTTGTCATCCCCAGAGAATAACACCTGCTTGTCGCTACCATCCGCATGTACCACGAAAATCTCGTCTGCTTCTCGGATCAGCAGCCATTGGCCATCAAAGGATGGTTGACAGCCTTCAGCGCAACTAGGAAGTGTGTCGTCAACGTATGTTGCGCCTGTTTGTGGGTTAAAAACCGTTTTGCCATCTGGTGCGCCATCTAAACTTGTAAATAGGCTGCCCGGTGGGTTGTAATCGGGTGGAGGATTTTCCAGTGTGTAGATAGTGTTTACCGGGCAGATTTCCTCACGCTGGTTTAGCTGGACTAGATCAGCATCTTCAATAGGTTGCGGTGGCGGCGTTGGTGTGATGGTCGGTGTTAAGGTCGGGCGGGCACGCCCTGCAATATTCAGTGATTGTGTGGCAGTTGGTCGCACGCGTATGCGCCTAACTTGTGGCTCAAGCGGTTGATTGGTCGCGGTTGCTGTGCCAGCTAGTGCCTCGTATGGACGCACAAGCCGATAGAGCACGATACGATTGGCCGAACGACCTTCTGCAAGCAGGCTCGTATCTGGACTTAAACGGGCGTTATTTGGCGTGCGCCGATATTGATCGTCAAATGCATCCAGCACCAGTGAAAGCGACGGTTGTGCTGTGCTTTCGTCATTTGTCGTGGTATCTGGCAAGAAGGTGCCACGTTTGCGAATACCGGTGTTGATGTCGATTAGCATAACATCATCTTCAGAGGTTACAGGTGCACGACGGTTCGGTGATGACGAGCCAGACAAGCCCTCACATAAGAGTCTTTCTAGCTGGCTGATTTGTTCCTGTGACAAGCCCTCTGTCAGGTTACGCCACTCTTCGGCATAAGCGAGCGCTTCGTCGCTGAAGCGTTGCGTCAAGCACGTAGGTACACCAGCAATCACAGATGGGCGTTGTGTTGGGAAAACAAGCGTTGGGGCTGGACTCGGTGTGAAGAAATTCGTGATGTCTTGCAGATCGCGTGCTTCGGTGACCAGATCACATATGGCCTGCGTGATGCGACCCAACTCATCTGGCGCGTTGATAGCGCTTACGTAATCCCAAAAGCCTGCTAATTGTGTGTCGGCATCTGGAAAGGCATCGACGAGGCACTGCGGCAAACCGGATGCAGCGTATTCCAAGCCATAGACACGGTCAGGTGCGCCGCTAGCATTTTGGTTGCCACGAATGAAGATGGTTTCTGTATCCATCCAGCCATAGTTTGCGCCGTCGGGCGCTGGCAAATCCGTGCCTGCAAAGAACCATTGTTTACCTTCGTACAGGTTGTAGATGGCTATTTCGTTACCGGGGAAGTGTTGCGATGCCTGCGTAACGCCGTAAATGACCAGATAATTTTGCCAATTGACGCTTGGGATGATCTGACTGAACTCACGCCCTGGCAGTGACTCGAAAAACAAGCTTTGGCGCGTCTTTTCGGCTGTATCGGTGATTTCGACGCCTAAACCCTCTACGGTTTGGATGATTGAAAGGTAGCGCTGCGCGTCAACTGAGGCATCGATCACTGAGCCACGCACATTTAGCGGCTCACGTCGGATGACGGATGCCGTTTCGATGTCCCATTCCCAGAGTTCAACATCGCCACTCAAAGCGGTCTGGAATGTATAGATGCTCTGGCTATCCGGTGAGAATAGATACTGGCTATAACCGCGAAAATAGCCCAGGTCTTCGTAAAGGATGTCACCCGTCGCTAAATCGAAACGTTGAAAATCCACGAGCAGTTCATCGCCCGTCGTATTGAATGTGAATAGCGTATCTCCATTGGAATCCGAAATTGCCGGATAATAATTGCTTTCCAAAGCACCGTTTGCGATATTGTAGACCTCTACGGGTTGCAAGCCTGAAGCGCGTCGAACGGCAATATGTGTGCCATCCGGGTGCAGCGCGATCTGATTAGTATCTGCTGAGCGCACGAAGTCCACGAAGCCGCGCCCGCTTATTTCATCACGCACATAAATTAAAAAAGCCGCACCGCCAGCGGTAGGGGTGATGGGTTGTAAAATATCTAGCAGCATAATTGTCAGTGGGTTGTAGTTGAAGTTGCTGCGATAATCACCTTGCAAAAGCAGGCGTGTTAGCGGTGTTGTCTGTCGGCTGTTGGGTTCGCCTATGATTTGGGCATTGTTACTGAGCACGAGGTCTTGCAGGCTTGCATAGCGGCCTGCGATCAGGTCTCGGCCTGGCGAAACAAGCAAGGTGCGGCCTGTTTCTGTATTGATCTGGACAATGTTATTGCTGCCTCTTGGCTGTACGTACATCGAATCATCGGCCATGCTGGACCACACCGTAATTGTATCGCGCTCAAGCCGATTGGATTCAATTTCATCGGTGATGGGGCGGTTTCGCTCTTGCAAGTCCAGGATTTGCAGACGGCCGGGCAAGGCAGCGATTGCTTTACGGTTGGGGCCGAGGATAAAGCCATTGCGATAGTCAAAGATTGGCAACGCTTCGGCACGTCCAGCTAATGTCGATGGTGCTTCGCCGCGTGCATCAGCTAAATCCCACAGCCAGGGCACGAGGCTTGTATCATTTTCGCTGCGTCGGATGGATTGTGGAGCAGGCACACGCGAATTAAACAGCAACAGGTCGCCATCATCCGCGAAAAACAACGGCCCCTCAACCCCAAGCGAGCCGTCTGGTTCCAGTAGCAGGTTTAAATCGCCGTTACGGGTATCCCAGATTTCGATGCGACGTTCGATGGCCAACGCCAAATAGCGCCCATCAGGGCTGAAGATATACGCGTTGTAAAGACCACTGCGGTAAAGCTGATGCTGAAGGCTGAAGTCGGATGCATCAATCAGTTGCAAGCTACCAGACGGATCAACCCAGGCGATTTGATCGTTGACCTGGCTGTACGTGATGCCGCTGGGACGTTGCTTGCCTATTATCTGATATGTGGCGAAGGTTTGGGCTGCCGTGCTCGGTTGTGCAATAGTGATGCCAACCAGCACAGACAAAACAATTATGAAAAAAGCCATAGGTATGATGTAGAAAGATCGTCTTTGCATGTAACACCCTGCTTTGTTGGAGTAGGATTACAACCCCCATTATAAACCCATTCTTGTTTCGTGCTTTCGCGTTCACCATGCGTCAGCATGACGCCAGCCATACGCCGCCATACGACTATGCTATAGTTTGCTCAAGGTCTTTAGTTCAAAGGATGGCCATAGCATGTTCAATCAACGAGTTGGTACTTTGGTCCTTATCTTGTTCACGAGCATTTTTGTCCCAGCGATTGCAAGTGCACAGGATGTTACGTCTTGCCCTGCGAATGTTTTACTAGCTTCTGGGCGTGCAAGTGCGGCCTGTGCAAATGTGGTAGCTGGGCAAGCCTGCTACGGAAATGGCGATGTCAATGCTTCTTTGTGGTCTACTGATGTTGCGCTGCTGCAACCAGGACAGCGGGTCAGTGTCGAACAGGTCGCAGAAATCCGCACACAGTCTGATGTCGCGTCAAATCAGTGGAGTGTGGCCACAATGCGCCTGCGGTTCGGAGAGGGCGAAGCAGCAAAAGACACATATGCTCTGATTTTTGGCAATGTCAGCATTACAAACCGTATTCAGCCATTCCCGACTATGCGCGTGGAATCTGGCGGCCTGCTGAATGTCCGCGTTGAACCTACTGCTGATGCGGACATCATCGAGCAATTCGGCATCCGTACGACGTTCACTGCAAATGGCATTAGCAATGATGGCGCATGGGTGCGGGTCCGGTTGCCCGATAGCGATCAGTTGGGGTGGGCTGCGCGTGATCTGGTTAACCCACGAGGGGACATTATGAGCCTGGATGTGGTCGCAGTCGGCCAGGAAACTGCAAATGCGTTTGAGGTAATGACGCTGGCAACTGGGCAAGCTGATGCATTTTGTGAGCAGGCAACAGAAAGTGGCATCTTGCTACAATCGCCAGATGTCGAAGACCCTGTGCAACTTAAAATTAACGGTATTGACGTGCGTTTTGCCGGGACAATTTACCTGCAAACACAGACCGCAGATACGGACACTGCGCTAGTGATACATACGCTGGATGGTTCAGCAGGTATCCATGATGAGACTGATATAGCCCAATTCATCTTAGCAGGCAGTCGTGCCGTCTTGCAATTAGGGGAGCGTATCGACATTGAGCCATATGATTTGAGCGCAATGCAAGCTCTGCCTGTGAACAATTTGCCTGTGCGTTTTGCAATAGCTGAGCCGACAAGCGACGTTAGCGTGCCAGTCTGGGCTATCGAACCGACGGCCATACCGACGGCCGACCCGGCAATTGAACGCAATCGCTGCACATTTACAGTCATTAGAAACGCCAATTTATATGCAGGACCGGGCACAATTTACGAAGTCATCAACAACGTTTCAGCGGGGACACGAGTAAATCCAGTGCTGGAAACGCCTGACGCTGATGGTGCGGCATGGTGGCAATTACGCGGTAGCAACTGGATTGCGGCGCGTGATGTCGAGGTATCTGAGGCTTGCGAGCCTGTGCCAAGATCACAAATAGTTGATGCACCGAGGTTTAATACACTATCACTGGAGACCTGCGAGACGAGCAATGGCCCGTTACGCGCTGGTCAACGTGTGACGATTACCTTTGTGCCACCTTCGTGGTCAACGCTTGAGGAAGCAAGGCTTGCGACCAGTGTCAGCCCTGGGGCAGTCATTATCGACAATCGGCAATATCTGCCGACTTACGCTTCTGCACCTATTAAGTTATCTGACGAAGCTTATATCCGCGAGTTCAGCGCTGATTGGGTACCTGATGCGGGAACTTATCGTATTGTCGGGGCACGGCGATCGTATCTGTTGATTTGCAATCTGACGATTCCGCTAGGGCCGTAAGGCACAGCAAGGATGTGATTTGCCTGTTTAGGTCACGCATGTTGCTAACCGGGTGCAAAAATGCACCCGCTAATGCTACAATCAATATGACAAATTGCGACAAGATGCTGCTTCAATAAACATACGCAAATCCTAAATTCCCCAGAAGCAGCCACAAAACAACAGCAACAAACGAGGTAATTGAGTATGAAAATCACTTTTTTGGGTGGTGCTGATGAAGTCGGTGCTAGCTCAAGTCTGGTTGAAATTGGTGGTAAGCGCTTGCTGATTGATGCGGGGTTGCGTATTTCGCCCCGCACAAGTCGCGGTATTCAGAATAGCCAATTGCCGGATTTACAGATCGTCAGTCAGTCAGGTGGCCCCGACTATATTCTGGTCACACATGCACATACAGATCACACAGGCGCTTTGCCTTTGGTAACGGAGCAATATCCGCATACACCCGTGATTATGACGCGCCCTACTGAAGCCTTGACGCGTACCCTGCAAAAAGACGCCCAGAAAATCATGAAGGGCAAGCAAGAAGAAGAGGGGGAGTTACCCTTATTCGATCAGGTTTCGGTTGATACGCTATTCGATAGCGTGCAAGAAGTCGAATTCCGGCAGCCACTTAAGCTCGGTGATAACCTCCAGGTCACGTACTACGTTTCCGGGCATATCGCGGGCGCAGCGCTGCTGGTACTGGAAAGCCCAGAGGGTACATTTGTTATGTCCGGCGACATCTCAGTATCCGAGCAACGCACGGTCAACAGCATCGATGTGCCCCGGATAAAAGCGGATGCGCTGGTACTGGAAAGTACGTATGGTGGTCGGCTCCATGCAGAGCGGCGCGGCGAAGAACTGCGGTTGATCGAGACGCTGCAACGTATTATCGAGCGCGGCGGCAAGGTGCTGATTCCGGCATTTGCGTTGGGGCGTGCACAGGAGGTCATCCAGATTATCCTGGCGTATCGTGATCGGCTTGATGTGCCTGTGTACGTCGATGGTATGGTGCGTAGCGTGTGCGATAGCTACGCACGTTTTGCCGATTTGCTGCCCGCAAAGACCGTCAAAGTATCCGGAGAGGATCACCTTTTCTTCCGCGAGAAAATCAAGCCGATTCGTAGCAGTAAACACCGCGAGGAAATTGCACGCGGCGGCACAGCGTGCGTCGTCGTGGCATCCAGCGGTATGTTGACAGGTGGCGCATCGGTTGTATACGCGAAGCACTTCGCGCCGCAACCAGAAAATGCCATTTTGCTAACAGGTTATCAGGACGAAGAAGCGCCTGGTCGCTTTTTGCAGCGCATCATGCGCGAGCAAGAAGAAGGCGAAACCCCAACATTGAAGTTAGGCGATTCACAGGTGAAGGTGCGCTGCGAGGTCGGCACGTATTCGCTATCCGCCCACGCGGACGAACAGGAGTTAGTCAATATTGCGCAGGCGATGAAGGCCAGTGAGGTAATGCTTGTGCACGGCGATCATGGCGCACGTCACAGCCTTGCGACAGCGCTTAGGCGCCGCAGTATCATCACGACCACGCCAAAAATCGGCACAGAACGCGAATTCAAGATTAAGGCAAAGCCCTGGGCTGTGGGTGCACAGGTGAAGAAAGGCAGCCGTGCAGAATCGGTTGATGTGGAGAAGCTATGGGAAAGCATGAAGGATCAGCACGCAAATAACTTCTTTAGTCTGCGCGAGCTATCCCAGGTGTGGTGGGGCGATAACAGCCGCGAAAAAGAGATGGCACAGGCTCTAGAGCAACTCGATAACATCTATTTTTCGGCAGATTGGCGCAACAAAACGACGTTCCGTGTGCAAACCCAAGATCAGGTTGAGCGCACCAAGCGCCGCCGCGCCATTATGATGCAGAACCCGAATATCGTCGGCAAGCTCATCGTGATGCGCAACAGCAACAATCAACCGCGCATTGGCTTGGTGAAAAACGCAGATATTGACAGCTTTGAGGCTATCGTGCAGGGGTCGAAAGGCTCACGCTTCCCAGCAGATGCGTTGTTGTGGGTCATTGGTGATTGGGCAGGCGTTGAAGGGGTAGAGGGCGGCAGCCGCAAGCAGATGAACGAGTTGCTGAAAGCTGCTAAGGCTGTGCAAGATGTGATCTTGCCCTTCACCGCACGCCAGCAGCTTGTTGAAGCTGAGGAAGCAGTCGATCCGAATGACTTGTTGCCAGAAACTTTGCCTGAAGGCGTTGATAAGCAAACGGCACTGGTGGCGATTGTGTTGGGCCTTGCTCATGATGGTGCGGTGCTGGACGACGATGGTTTGCGCCCTACACGCGCTAAAGAACACGGTCCAGTGGAGCAGAATGAAGCACGAGAGATTGCTATGAAAGCGTTTCCTGATGAAGCCCGCCTACGCAAAGTCGGTATCGAAGTGGCACGCAAGCGCCTCGTGCTGTCATTTGACTTTCCGCAGGCAGCCCAACGACAATACGCCGAAATCATTGATGCGCTCATCGACCAAACAGGCTGGGATGTCCAAGTGCGGCAAACCGTTAACCAACAAGCGCTATCTGAAGTGGTGGCCGAACTGATGCCAGAAGATGCACAAATCACCAAAGGCCCTTCATACTACATGGATAAGCGTGAGGTCCATGCGCGTTTCGATGGACTGGAAGACCCAAAGGACTTAGCGCAGCGTTTCAAAGATATGACAGACTTCCGTTTAGTGGTCGATCAGCCAAGTAGCAACGGTAGCGGCGAAAATGCTGAAGGGCAAGATGCACCTGCTGCGTCCATTCCGGAAGGCAAGCATAAAATGGAGATCAACGCGGCGTATGGCCTGATCCGTCATGCGTTGGATGAGCACGGCTTGAACAAGGCTAGCTTAAAGCAGGGGCAGATCGTGCTAACGTTTATCTCGCCACAGGTCGGTGAGCGACATATGGAAAAGATCAATGAGCTATCGCAGCAAACAGGATATGCCATCTCGGTTCATCCACACCCTAACCAACAGCAAATCCTGACGACTGCGAAAAAGCTGTTGTCGCGGGCAGGTATGAGCATTCGGAAAGGGCCAGGTATCCACACAGACCGGGGTGAGGTCAGTGTTGCGCTGGAAGAACAGCCTTCTGAGCAGAGCATTACACCCGTTTCAGAGCGCTTTGAGCATGAGACGGGTTATAAGCTCTCTTTGGATTAAGTGATTTGCGACCCATCGGCAGATACAGTAGACTTTAGCTGTGGAAAAGGCTTGATTATGTTGTCAATATAAACTCTGTAAGGTAGCGTTTGAATTGAAATAGGGATAACTTCGACGATGACATCAACGACTCGTCCATCACGCTTAGCAGCGTGGTATTCAGCAACACGCCCGCGTGTTTTCGTGGCCTCGTTTGTCCCGATGGGCCTTGCGGCGGTCGTTGCGCTTCAAGACAACGTGTTTAATCCTGTGATATTCGTGCTCGCTTTGCTTGGTGTGATGCTTTTACAAACAGCGGCGAACCTTGTGAATGAATACGCTGATTATCGAAGAGGCGCGGATACGCTTAAGCAGGCTGGCCAGGGCATGACAATCAAGAACAAGGTACTGCCACCGGAACACGTCCGCAACGGTGCGATTGTGTCTGTCGTGGGCGGGTCTTTGATCGGCATCTTCATTTTGTCGCAAAGCGGCCCATTGCTGTGGTTTATCGGCATCGGTGGGGTGTTGGTTGCGGTCACGTATACGGCTGGTCCGTTACCGCTCGCTTATAACGGTTTGGGTGAAGTGGCAGCAGGTATTTTTATGGGGCCGATGATCGTCTTGGGAGCCTACTATTCGATGTTCCCTGAATTGAACACTGACAAGGCAATCGAGCTTATACTGTTATCCTTTCCTGTGATGCTCATGACGGCGGCAATCCTGCACGCGAACAACATCCGTGACCTTGATGCGGACCGTTCGGTGAATAAGCGTACACTGGCGGTGATGTTGGGTTTACGCTTTGCGCGGATCGAATATGCTGTGTTAGTAATCGGCACTTACGTATCGCAGATCGTGTTAATTGTCGTTGGCTGGATGCCTGTAACGACCTTGCTGACGTTTCTCACGTTGACGGAAGCCGCTCGCCTAATCCGCATAATCAACACAGAGACAAATCCAGAAGCGCTGCACGCTGCACAAGGCGCGACAGCGCGTTTACATGGTCGGATTGGCTTCTTGCTGGTTATTAGCTGGGTCGTCTGGCTTTTAGGGCTGCTGGTATTCGACTAATGCACGTTGGCGCAAACGATACTCAACGAGTTATTTATCCTTTCACAGCCTTTTTATGGTCGGCGGCGTAGTCTTCAAGGTTCATTCGTATTACGATAAACTCAATTTTATCCTGTAGGTATCGGAACGTATCCTTATGAGCGGTTTGGTGGGCAGGACGATTCGCAGTTATCAACTGGTCGAGCAAATCGGGGCTGGCGTACCGTCGTTGGTTTTTCGTGCGAAGCGTGATGGCCAGCGAGATGTGGCGGTCAAGGTGGTCTTGCCCGAATTTGCGAATCGGCCTGAGTTCATCCGGCGCTTTGAGGCTGAGGTTCGCCTTGTTATGCGTCTATCGCATCCACATATTGTCTCATTCTCGGATTATTGGCGCGACCCGTCAGGGGCTTACTTAGTGATGCCATTGATGCAGAGTAGCTTGCGCGAAGTGATTGACGCTCATCCAAGTGGTATGGCGCTTAAGCCCGTCTTACGTATTGTTGAACAAATTGCATCTGGTCTGATACTGGCACACAGCGAAGGTATTGTCCACCGGGATATTAAACCGGGCAACATCCTGCTTGACCAAGAGAATAACGCTTATCTAAGTGATTTCGGCATTGCCAAGATTTTGACTGAGACAGAAGAACATGATTTGCGTTCGCAGTTGCTCCAGGGTACACCGACCTACATTTCACCAGAACAGGTGACGGGTGATGACATCACACCGCAGGCGGATATCTATGCTCTGGGGCTGGTCATCTTCGAGATGCTAACGGGTCGCAAGGCGTTTGATTCTGACAATGCGGCAACACTTATACGCCAACATGTCGAAGCGTCTTTTCCCTCTGCTCACGGCTTGAACCCCGCTTTGCCGGAGAAAATTGATGTCGTCTTGCAGCGCATGGTCGCGAAGCAACCCAAAGACCGCTATAGCGACACACGGAGCTTGTTCATTGAATTACAGGCTGTGTTGACGAGGGCAGACCTGAAGAAAACACAAGAATCCCCTGGCTTGGATGTAGGATTACCAGTCAATCCCTATCGCGGCTTATGGCCATTTGACGAAGCTGATGACGATAACTTTTTTGGCCGCGACAAACTGGTTGACCGTTTACTCGCTCGATTAGGAGACATTCACGGTTACGGGCGTTTCCTTGCGCTGGTGGGGGCGCGTGGTGTTGGTAAAACGAGTATTTTGAACGCGGGTTTAATCCCTGCTTTGCGGAATGGTCGTTCTACAGTTGAGCAGAACTGGTACATCGCACAGATGACACCGGGAACAGCACCGCTAAAAAAACTTCAATATGCGCTTGTGTCCCTTTCTCAAGATGCAGACCTTGATGTGTTAGTCGAGCAGTTGCAAGACTCACATACAGCGTTGGACGCAGTGATTGAGCAGTTATTGCCCGATCAGTCACCATTGCTGCTGATTATCGACCAGTTTGAGGAAGTTTTTGCTCATACGGTTGAACAACAAGAGCGCAAACGTATCTTATCCCTCATCCACAAGGCTGTGACAGCACCGCAGGGGCGCATCTGGATCGTGATTGCGGTACGTGCAGATTACATCACGCGCTTATTGCAAATTGACGGTTATGGCGATTTACTACAACAGCGAACCGAATTTGTCCTGTCGCTTGCGCCTCATGAGCTAGAGCTGGCCATCGCTGGACCGGCACAACGACTGGGCTTGGACGTCGATCGTGATCTGCAAAAAGTCGCGCTGGCACATGTACGCGGTGAAACGGACGCATTATCTTTGCTGCAATTTGCACTGCGCGAAACATTTGATGCAAGGTCCAACAATCATCTCACGTTATCCGAATATATGTCGCGTGGTGGCGCACTCAAAGCCCTCTCGCAGCGTTGCGAAGACATATTCAGCGCATTAGATGAAAATGGCCAACAAGCTATGTACCTGTTGCTGACGGAAATGAGCCAACCGACAGAACGAAACCAGGGAACCATTTTATGCAGTCTATCCTGGCCTACATTCCGTGCGTTAGCAGAGCAACAGCCGCAAGTCGTTCAGGTGCGTGATTTGCTGGTGAATTATCGTATTTTGCAAATCACTCGTGATCCTAAAACACGCGAACCCCTTGTGATACTGCCCAATGAGGTTTTGCTACATCGCTGGGATCGCTTGCGTGGTTGGTTGTCTGAGCGCGATGACGACGGCAATACGGATGTGATGGAAAGGCGCTTAATCCGTGAAAGACGCATACGCCGGCAATTGCAGGGGCTTGTAGCGTTGCTGCTGATCGTCTTCGGTATCTCTGTGGGTGCGGCGTGGACCATTGCACAACAAGGCCAGCAAACGCAACAGCAGTACGGTGCTTCTGTTACGCAGGTTGCAGCATTGGCGACAGAATCCGCAGCCCTACAACAAGAGCTACAGGACGAGCGACAACAGACTGATGTGCGTGCACTGGAAACAGATAGCCGTCGCTTGGCATTTTATGTCACACAGGCGCTCATTGCAGACGACGATGAGCTAGCCCGTGCATTAGCTGTGGCGGCGGTTGATGTTGAGGACCCGCCAGCGTATGCAGTCGAGTTGCTTGCGTTCTTACTAGGCGTCGAAGACGAAACGACGCCCAGCGCTGTTGAGTTGCTTAATCTTGCTGACAAAGAGTTCGAAACACGCGAATTGAGTTGTGAGGAGCGCGACCTGTATCGTGTGGCACCCCTATGCGAGCAAAGGTAATGCTTTTTTCAACTAAAAAATAAGATAATTTTATCCCTACACAACCGTTGTAAACCGTAGAGACACTCTATCGGGTGTCCGAGGCGGTGTAACTACTCAGCCCTTACCCCAAGTCCCTCATCCTGAACGTGCCTTTGGCAGGTGACTCGTCCTCCGCCAATGCCTCTCCGGTTACTGGGTTGATATTTTGTCGCATACGGTCGTTGAAATTTGTGATAATATCTGGCATGTAGGCTTGTGACTCAGACGAGTAAGCGATGAAAATGTCAATCGCGTTGTCAGGACGGGTTACGTACCCGCTGACGGCATAGTTTCCATAGCCTGCTGGTGGGCGCGGAACAGCGTTTGAATTTGCAGCACTACCGTTACCGCTTGTATTTGCTCCACAGCCTACCAGCAGCAGGCCACAGGCCGTTAGCAGCAAAATCCACGCCGTTAATTTCGTGGGCATCTGACATCCTCATCAAGGAAATTGTAAAGGTGCATTGTGCGTTGCTAACAACGTGGTACACCCAGTTTCGTTTAGGTGACCGTCAGTTCACTTTAAGACTTGCACACCTGTCTAAATTTAGGGGGTAAACCGCACTTGCTACGCTTATTTCAGCATAAAAGGTGGCATGACGCTGTAATTGTTGTTTCTGGCTTACCGCGCTCTGGTACGTCACTTATGATGCAGATGCTTGTCGCTGGTGGGGTAGACTTGCTCATAGATAACAAGCGGGCGGCAGACCTCAATAACCCACGTGGTTACTATGAGTACGACCCTGTAAAGCGGCTTGCTGACGGAGATAACGTCTGGTTACGTTCTGCACAAAGCAAGGGCGTTAAAATCGTATCACCATTGCTACAATACCTGCCAACTGACCTGCGCTATCGGATTATTTTTATGCGCCGCCATATCGCAGAAATTGCTGCATCACAACGCACCATGCTGGAAACCGTGAACCAACTACAGTCGGGAACCTACGACTCACACGAGGAATATGAACATCATCTGCTGAACGTTCAACGTTGGTTACAGAAGCAAAGTCATGTGCGATTACTTAACGTGCATTACAGTCACTTATTGAAAAATCCTGAGCAAGAGTGCGGTACTATCGCTGATTTTCTCCAACGTCCACTTGACATAGAAGCCATGCAACATGTCATTGATCCCAGTTTGTATCGACACAAACAGCATATGTAGATTCAGAAGGAGCTAAACACCCATGACGGAAAATTCCCATCGTGGCAGTATTTTGGTCGTCGATGACACCCCCGCCAACCTCAAGCTATTATCGGATCTGCTCAAGCGCCAAAATTACGCAGTACGTGCCGCTCGGAGTGGTCCAGTGGCTTTCATGTCTGCACAATCGAACCCACCGGAACTCATTTTATTAGATGTGAGTATGCCGGACATGGACGGCTATGAGGTGGCGCAGCGCCTAAAAGGTGATGATGCAACGCGGGATATTCCGATTGTCTTTATCAGTGCATTGAATGAAACGGATGACATTGTACGCGCATTTGAAGTTGGTGGGGCAGATTACATCACTAAGCCATTCAAGTTCAAGGAAGTGCTGGCACGTGTCGAAAATCACTTGACGCTCGCACGACAACGGCGGGAGATTGAACGACTGCGCGAGCGTGAAAAACAACGTTTTGAAATGTTGAACCAATTGCGGGATCAGTTCGTTGGTGGTGCAACACACGATTTGAAGAATCCGCTGGCTGCTGTGCGTGGGTACCTGCATATGCTGGAAACACAAACTGAGGTTGACATTGAAAAAAAACGTTATTACTTGGAGCAAATCCATCGCAGTATCGACAAAATGGGTGATTTGATTTCGGATATGCTGGATTATTACCGAGTCGAATCGCACGATGTACTCAATTTACGCGATACATCCTTGCAAACGTATTTACCCCACATTATTACAGACTTTGAATTGCAAGCGCAGGCTGGGCAAATTACGTTAACAGCAGAAATCCATCCTGGTACATCAATGGTGCAGATAGACAACAAGCGTTTCTCACGTGTCATTGAAAACCTTGTCTCAAACGCGCTCAAGTACACGCCTGAGGGTGGTGCAGTTCGGATTGCAGCTTATGATTGCGTGGAGTCCGATCACGTCTGCATTGAGATTGAAGATACAGGTCTGGGCATACCCGAAAACGCCCTTAAGGACATATTTACGCCATTTTTCAGGGTAAAGTCGAAAGAGCACAAAAAGGTTGCCGGCACAGGACTGGGTTTATCTGTTGTCAAAGCGATTGTCGAGCAGCATCAAGGTACAATTAAGATAGAGAGCGTAGAGGGTGAAGGTACACGTATTCGACTGATCTTACCAAGAATTGCAACGCTAACCTGATGGCGCAGCTTGCCGGTATATAGCCGATTGTGAGAATGTTGAGCAATCACTTTTGAGATGCGATAGAATGCGCTAGGAGAAGCCTACATAAGATTACGTTAGCCAACACGGTAAAGGATAAAAGGTTAAGAGGATATGGTGTTCCAAGAACCGTATCTAGGCGGCAAGCGCTACAAGCTCATCAAGCGCATTGGGCACGGGGGCATGGGGGCTGTATATGAAGCACTTGATCGCCTGACGCAAGAGCATGTGGCACTAAAGCGCGTCATCTTGCCAACCGCAGTGCAACAACCTGGTACGGGCGCAAACTTGCGGGTAGCCCCTGGCCCGGCTCAACGTACTGCGCCTGATTACCGTTTAGCTCTGGCACATGAATTTCGCACGTTAGCATCCTTGCGGCACCCACACATTATTAGTGTGCTGGATTATGGTTTCGACGCGGATCAGCAACCGTTCTACACGATGGAATTATTGCGGGATGCACAAACGATCACACAGGTAGCAACCCAATCTACCTTTGGTGAAAAAATTCAGCTATTGCTACAAGTCCTGCAAGCATTAGCCTATTTACACCGTCGTGGCGTCATCCACCGAGATATAAAACCGGGTAACATGCTCGTCGCTAGCGGTCAGGTGAAATTGCTCGACTTCGGATTAGCTACGGTGCGGGATCGTTCGTTGGATGTGGATTCGATCATAGATAACGACCCTGTTGTTGGCACATTGGCTTATCTTGCGCCAGAAATATTGAAGGGTGCAGGCGCTAGACCATACTCTGATTTGTACTCTGTTGGTATGGTCGCCTACGAGATGTTTGCGGGCTGGCATCCCTTTGATACGAACAACTTTGCCTCGCTCATCCATGACACACTTCACGAAACGCCTGATGTCGTCTACTTAGATGTTTCCCAACCGATTCGTGATCTTGTCAAACGGTTGCTCAACAAAGTCCCGGACCTACGTTACCAAACAGCAGATGACGTAATGCGTGCACTGTACTCTGCTGCTGACCTTACGGACCCATACGAAACGAAACCGATTCGAGAAAGTTATTTGCAGACAGCGCGTTTTGTCGGGCGCGAGCAAGAACTAAATGAACTACGCGCAGCCCTTACACAGACTTTATCGGGGCAGGGAAGCAGTTGGTTGATTGGCGGCGAGAGCGGCGTTGGCAAATCCCGCTTAGTGGACGAGATGCGAGCGATTGCGTTAATCAATGGGGTACAGGTTGTACGAGGGCAAGCATCGGTCAATACAACAGCACCGTTTGCCTTGTGGCGCAGCGTTTTAGCCAACTTAGCGCTACAAAGCACCCTGACAGAACTTGAAGCCACCGTACTCAAACCAATCGTGCCTGACATCGAAAATTTGGTTGAGTTTGCAGTGCCAGACCCGAATATCTTGGACCCGGACGGGACATTGAGCCGTTTATTGGCTATTGTTGAGGAGGTGATGTACCGTCAGGGACAACCGTTGCTCATCATCCTTGAAGACCTTCAATGGGCCGGTCAGGATTTACGCATACTGGAGCGACTCATCCGGATTACCTCTCAGGTGCCTATTATGATACTAGGTACCTATCGTAATGACGAAATGCCAAAGCTGCCGCGTCAATTGCCGCTGATGCAATTACTGACCTTAGAGCGCTTAGCACCGGACGAAATCAGGGCCCTTAGCACATCCATCTTGGGTGAGAAGGCTGGTCAGCGCGACCAAGTTGTTGATTTGCTACACAAAGAAACTGAAGGTAACGCCCTCTTTATCGTTGAGGTAATCCGTGTCTTGGCGGAAGAAGCCGGACAGATGGACCTTGTTGGTGATACAACGGTGCCACCAGCAGTTTTCTCACAGGGTATACACAGCGTCATACAGCGCCGTCTGAAGCGCGTACCGGAAACTGATCGCTTTCTATTGCGCATTGCTGCTGTAATGGGCCGCACACTGGATTTGCAGGTGCTATCTGCGATCAACGATAATGACCTCCAGGATTGGCTGGCCCGTTGCACTGAAGCCAGTGTCTTTGATGTACTCGATGATCGTTGGCGTTTCGCACACGACAAATTGCGCGAAAGTGTTGTAGCCGACATCCCAGCCGAAGACCGCTCTTATCTTCATCAGTTTATTGCCCAGGCCATCGAAGATGTTTACCCCAATGACAGAACGCATACACTGACTCTGGCGCATCATTGGCGGCAAGCTAAACAACCAGAGCGTGAATTGCCACATGTGATTGCAGCGAGTGAACTGGCGCTATCTAGCGCCGATTATGTCGGTGCGCAGCAGTACGCACAACGTGCTTTGGAGTTATCTGGGCAGCTAGCCGTTGATCGTATCGTTCGAGCACAGCTTCATGCGCGTTTGGGGGAGGCGTACTTTGTCCAGGGCGAAAAAATCATGGCGTTTGATCAAATGCGATGGGCGCTGGAGGCAACAGGTTATATATCAGGTAGCTCCGGCCACAGACTGCTATTTGCGACAGCAGCACAAGCACTACGGCAGGTCATGCATCGTATCCTGCCGGCCAAGCGCTTTCAGCTAGATAACAAGAACGATATGGCAAAAGCGTTGAGTGTCTCTCGTTTGAGCGAACAATCGTTGCTCGTCTGGTTTTGGCAACGTCACACATCGCACTTGATGCTAGCAACTTTGCTCATGGTAAACAGTGCCGAACGCGCTGAGCCATCACGGGAACTGTTAGTGGCGTATGGTAATTTGGCTGCAACTGTGGGTATCGTGTCAACCTGGCACTCGCTTGCAGCAGTCTACATCCGCTTGATGGAACATGTCGCACAGCAGATAGATGATTCATTAGCGGAGGCAGAAGTAACGCGAGGACTACTCAACTATACGCTTGGGTTAGGCAAGTGGGACCGGGCTAAAGTCCAGCTACAAAAAGCATTACAAATAGCACGTGATACGGCTAATTATCGTACATGGGGTGATTGCTTAACTCATGCCTGCAATGTGGCCTTGTTTCTCGGTAATTTGGAAGAAGGGCACAATCATGCGTTGGAATTGGCTGAGATTGCGCAGCGTTCGGGTAATCAACAGCACATGCGTTGGTCTATTTTTCTCGACAGCGCATTTTTGACCTATCTCGAAGACTATGACGCCGTGATCAGTAGCATAGGTGAGCAGATAGCAGCATATAAGCAGACACAACGCCGGATTCCAGTTGGTTTCAACATAGGTATTGCCCAGGCATACCTGCGAAGTGGTCAGCCTGAACCTGCACGAAACCATGCGCTCAAAATTGCTGAATCGCTTTCTAGACATGGCCTGCCCAGCATATACACCATTGGATTAACTTACTTCAATATCGCTGAGGTCGCGCTCGCACTGTGGGAGGTCTCGCCAGATGATTACGAAATGCAAGCACTTGCCCAAGCCTGCTGCACAGCTTTGAGGAAAAACACGCAACCGTTCCCGGTATCAAAGCCACTATACCTGATCGTTCAGGCGCATATTCAACTGCTTAAGCGGCGGACTACGGTGAGTGAAAGTCTGTTACGGCGTGCAATTGCACAGGCTGATGCCTACTGTATGCGCGAATATGAAGGCATTGCTTATTATTTGTTGGCGCGTGTGCATCGTGTGAAAAATCAACAGAACGCAGCAATGCAAGCGAGAGACGAGGCTCAAGCTATTTTCAAACGTCTTAATATTCCGTATTATCTAAGGCGGCTACACACTGAATCAGCAGATTAGAACTAAATAGGAGTAGATTTGCAAGCAACGACCCAAAATTCTGTGAAGACGTTACCAAGTTTCACGATTGGCGATATTGACATTAACCCAGGCATCACGCTGGCACCAATGGCTGGCCATACCAACTGTGCATTCAGGACGCTGTGCAGGGAACAAGGCGAGTGCGGTCTCGTCTGCACTGAACTCATCAGCAGTAATGCGCTCAAATACAAAGGCAGCCGCGAGAAAACATTCGAGATGTTTGATTGGCAACCAGATGAATATCCGGTTGCTGTGCAACTCTTCGGTCATGAGCCTACGCAGATGGCAGAGGCAGCCCGCATCGTGGCTGATAATGGTGCGTCAATTATCGACATCAATATGGGCTGCTGGGTACCAAAGGTCGCAAAAAAAGGTGGTGGTGCTGCGCTGCTGCGCGATATTGACGCAGCAACACGGGTGGTTGAGGCTGTTACACGAGCGGTTGATGTGCCTGTAACGGTGAAAGTGCGCAGCGGCTTCGAGGATGGCGTGATAACGGCGGTACCATTTGCACGCGCCGCAGAAGCAGTCGGAGCACGTGCTATCGCCGTACATGCACGCTTCGCAGGGGAGGGGCATGGTGGTCAGGCGAATTGGGATGTGGTACGGCAAGTGAAAGAGGCTGTTAAAGCTATTCCGGTAATTGGCAATGGAGACATCCACACTGGAGCCGACGCTGCTGCAATGCTGCGCCAGACAGGTTGTGATGGCATTATGATAGGCCGGGCTTCGTTGGGGCAACCCTGGATATTTCGCACGATAGTGCACTATCTACGTTTCGGTACGATGCCTGAGCCACCTAGTCGTTCAGAGCGTGCTGTACTTGCGTTACGCCATGCACATTTGACGCTGGAGACAACAGCACTACCGCAGTATCAGGCTATCCGCGAATTGCGCGGGCAAATCTCAAAATATAGATTAGATGAGCCGGGTTCGGTCAGAATCAGGAATCAATTGGTCCGCGTTGAAACTATTGGGCAAGTGGAGGCCGTTTTGACACCACTAACTGAATGTAGCAATATTTTATCCGTTGATGGGTAATGAAAACTTGAAATCGGAGCCTCGTCCCAATTCGCTTTCTACCCAAATAGCTCCATTGTGGCGCTCGACAAGCTCACGACTAATAGCAAGGCCCAAACCAGTTCCCGCCTTGCGAACTTGAGGGTTTTGGTCCGCCTGCTGAAATCGCTCAAAAACGCGCTCAAGCTGCTCTGCCGGGATGCCATGTCCTGTGTCCGCCACACCAATTACTACAGCATTTTTTTCAGCCTGAACCCGTGCATGGAGTGTAACCGTCCCGGATTCCGTAAACTTATGGGCGTTTGAGAGCAGATTGAGCAACACCTGCTTGATGCGTGTCTGGTCCAAGTTGAGTATCGGCAGTCCATCGGGGATGTTTAGCTGAAACTGTACCGTTTGCGGCCAGGGAATACCTTGCCCGACAGCATATAACTCCTGCAGATAGGCTTTGAGGTCTGTCTCTTCTTTGTGGATGACGAGTTCGCCCATTTCAGCCTTCGTCAGATCAAAGATGTCTGTCGTCAGATTAACGGCGTGTCGCAGCGACTTTACGGCACGTTCGATCCATTCATACTGTTTATCTGATAGTTGGCCGAAAGTACCATCCAGCATTGCAGACAATGCGCTGATCGAGAGCGCGATAGGTGAGCGCATATCATGGGCAACATTACCCAGGATCATTGTGCGCAAACGATTCGCTTCCACTGCTTCCATCCAGCTTCGTTCAACCTGCTGCATAGCGCGTTCTAGTTCTGCGGTACGCGCTGCAACACGTGCTTCCAGACGATCATTGAGGATGGCATTTTCGATAGCGACACCAGCCTGGCCCGCAAAAAACATGAGCGGATCGACATCTTCTTCTTCAAACATGTTAGCGTTAGAGCGATTTTCGATGTAGATAGCCCCCAGGGTATGTCCTTTCGCAGTCAATGGCGCACACATGACAGAGCGCAACTGTAACGCTTGGACACTATCGGAATTTTGCAAACTGGGGTCCAGCAGAGCATCAGTAATGACGAGAGGCTTGTTGTTCGATACGACTTTATTGAGTATCGAGTAGCTGATTTGCTCCTCCGGGTGTTTTAATTCATTGCCGTTTTGGTCCATTTTTACACGGAAATCTAGTGCTCCATCCTCATTGAGTAGCACAAGATAGCCTCTTTCAGCGTCAAGTAGATCCAGTGCTATTTGCATGGCATAATTCAGCAAAGGGTCTAACGCTCGGTTTTCTGCCATGTGTCTGCTGATCTCAAGCAGTTTTCTTAAAAAGACCTCATCCATTCCCGATTCCCCCGGCGGGCTGCGACTGACATGTTTGCGTTTACTACACAGGGATAACATTCATACATTATACCGCATGTGACGCAGACAAACCCATATCTACCAGGAATAGCGTTGATCGTTGCCGGGGATGTGCTGTCGATCAGGTATCACAAGGGGGTTCAATGCGATATTGGTCGCGCTCGATACACGTAAAGTCACGGATGTAACGGTTTGCACGTGTCCACTCGAGCAATTCTGTGCCCGTTAATGTATTCCAGACTATAACAGAACCATCTTCTTGTCCAGATACCACTCGGTTCCCACTAGGGCTAAAGCTAAGGGTAAAGACCGAGCGTTCGCCGGCGTCAAAGCGTTGTATTGCTGTGCCTGTCTCGACGTCCCACATAATCAAGCTCCCGCTCGCGGTGCCTGTAATCAGTGCGTCTCCAGATGGCTTAAATGCTAAGCTCCAGACTGTATCAGCGTCCCCGATGAGGGCTGCCAGATTTCGGCCTGTCTCAATGTCCCACAAAATTGCCAGAGTATCACGTGACCCCGTTGCCAGGATGCTGCCATCTGGACTTATGTCTACAGCGAACACTGTACCAGCATGACCTTCAAAGCGTCTTATGATGTCTCCTGTTTGTATGTCCCATAGGATCGCAGTTGAATCACTGGAGCCTGTAACAATGCTATTTTCATCTGGACTAATGGCCAGGCTATGTACAGCACCACGATGGCCCTCAAAGCGCCTGCGTTCCTCGCCTGTTTCAAGATCCCACAGAATCGTGACACCATTCTGATCGGAAGATACCGCCAGCGCACGATCATTAAAGAAGCGCACCGCGAGTATGTTGCTTGCGTGGCCCCGTAACAGGCGAATTGTTTCACCCGTTTGTAAATCCACATAGGCGATAACGTTTTCGTCGGTTGCTGGCTCACGCTCGCCCAGTAGCGCATGAGTTGCTGTGCGATTAATGTCCAGTGTGCGGATAGGGCTATCCTCAAGCTGTAGCACAGTTTGTTGCTCGCGTGTGCCTATGTTCCAGGCTCGCAAAAAACCCTGAACATCGCCATATACAATCTGGTCATCGTTGGCCCCGAATGAAACACCCGTAACACGGCTATTTGCTTCACCCGACAGTGCGGCAAATAACCCCGGGGTGCCGATATTCCAGAGGCGAATCGTCCTATCTCGGCTACCGGAAACCGCTAGTAAGCCATCGCTACTGATGTCGATGCCTTCGATTGCATTGCTGAAAGCAGCATCCTCGATTACGCCGCTTCGTCCGGTAGCTTCATAGTGGGCCTGGATACTGCTGATTTCCAGACCGGCATCAGCATCCCATATTTGGAGTACACCGTCCCCAGCGCCGGAGATGATACGGTTACCATCTGGGGTGAAGGCGACTGCACGTACATCGCCGCCGCTTATCTGAAACCGATGGATGATATTGCCATCGGGCAGGGACCAAATGATGATCGTGCCATCACCGGATGCGGAAACAGCCCGTGTACCGTCTGGATCGAACGAAATGTCTTCTATGGCGGTGGCATGGCCGATTAATTCCTGTATAACCTCTCCTGAATTCACATCCCACAATTTCAATTCGCCATTGCGTGCCCCTGATAGAAATGTCAGGCTATCCGGGCTGATGGCCAGTGTTTGCACCCCTGCGTTATGTCCTTCATAGGTTCGGAGTTGGCGACCGTCTTCAGAATCCCAAAGGACGATCAGAGGCGGGTTATCAGCGATGCCGCGTGAACCGCCCAGGATGTAATTCCCATCTGGGCTATATGCGACGGAACGCACAGGCGACCGATGGCCTGTTAAACGCCGTATTTCTTCACCTGTGTCAGCGTCCCAGAGGATCACAGTGAAATCAGCGGCTCCAGAGACGACCTGCGCACCGTCGGGGCTAAATGCGACGGACTCCACATCGCCACCATGCCCGGTCATGCGATGCAGGATTTCGCCATTTAGTGCATTCCATAAAATCACGTTGCTGTCGAATGAGCCAGAGACGACGCGGTTAGTTTCAGTGTGAATATCTACGCTGAGTACGCCTGCGGTGTGGCCTTCAAAGATGGTTTTCGTGCCATTTGCGAAGGCGACCTCTGATAGTGAGCGCAGTAGGTCAGGCGCGGAGGCGTTTGAGTTGGCTTCGACTGCTAACGCAAGCGCCAGATCTACATCACCATCGCCTAATTCGCGCCCCGCACTTGCCGCGAGTGCCAAGTTTTGCGAGAACTGAGCGCTTCGGGTCGCCTCCGCTTGTGCGTTAAATGCGAGTGCTAGCAAGCCAAGCGTTACGACGAATGCCGTCAACAAGACACCAAACAGAATGCGTAGCCGTGTAACCGAACGGCGCTCAAGCATCCGCTCGCGCTCTTCACGTAGGCGCTCTTCTTCTTCTCGTCGTAGGCGCTCGCTAATGCTTTCGTCGAGGTATCGTTGCTCCTCTTCGGTCAGCACCAGGTTTGTCGTTGTTTGCCATTCCTCAAATTGTTCCAGGCGTACCCCCTGTATCAACAAGCTGGGGTCCTGGCGTTCTTGTAACCATTCCGAAGCCAGCACAGAGAGCTTACGCTGCATTCGCACATCGTTGCGGCTTTCGTCCAGCCAATCCCGTAACGTCTGCCATTCCCGAATAATTGCCTCATGCGTGACTTCAACTGTTGGGCTGCGTGTGATGGGATCGCGATCGAACGTCAGTAATCGGGCGCGGCCTAATATATCAACGACCTGCTGCACGATATTTTCTTCTGTATCCGTTTCTTTGCGCTTCAAGGAAGTCAACTCCGACAGCAGGGCACGGCGACGTGTATCCTCGGTACCTTCTCCCAGAGTAATCAAACGCAGAAACAGTTGGCGCGTGGCTTCTTGTTGACCAGGACTCATGTTGTCGTAAAGTTCGTCAGCACGCCGTGCCAACGCACCACGCACACCGCCTAGCTCTTTGTAGGCTTGTGGCATAATCAACGTGTCATCGCGTCGTTCAAAAAGCTCGCTCAGCGAGTATTGCAACAAAGGTAATGCGCCGGGTTGCTCCTTGATCTCAGCGACAATGGCTGCGACGAGGCCACTATCGAACTGGACACCGACCCGCTTCGCCGGCTCAACGATGACACGTTCAAGCTCATCTTGCGAAAGGGGAACGACGACTTCGGTCCGCTCACGCACTAGATTACTTAAACGGGGTTGTAACAGAGGTCTATCGTAAAAATCTGCGCGGATAGTGATGACAACCCTCAGACGGCTATCAGGTGCCGTCACAGCGACGTACAAGCTGCTGAGGAAGTTCGAGATTTCCTTTTCATCCATTACCTGCGTAAAAACTTCTTCAAATTGGTCAATGAAAAGAAAAAGTTCGCTATCATCGTCCGATGGTAGGCCTGCGTTGATGATCTTGAGCAGACCTGTTTCATCAGTCCGTAGCTTATGTAGCAACTCTGCTGATGGTGTATTCACTGCAACACTGATCAACGTGTTCTCAAGTTCCTGAAATGGTTGTGAACCGGGTACCATTTCATCAAAGAACCACTTAGATGAGCCTGCTATGGCATTTTGCCTGAGTGCCGGGATAAGACCTGCCTTGATAACGCTGGACTTACCGCTACCACTAGGACCGACTACGGCTAAGAAGCGTGTGTATTTCCCTGATTCTACGAAGCGATCAACCAAACGTTGGACCAGGGCTTCGCGTCCGAAGAAATTGGGCGCGTCTTTTTCCTGGAACGCCCGTAAACCCTTGTAGGGATTAGGCACCAACTCATCAATTGATGTAAATGTGGCTGCGCTGGTGCGTTTTGTGTTGCCAATGGCACTCGTAAAGGCGCGTGAAAGACTGAGGGCATCGGGAAAACGTTGTTGAGGGTCAAGCTGTGTGGCTCTTTGAAGTATCTCATTTAGTGCTGGTGAAAGATCGGAACGCACATCTGTGACGGGTGGTAGTGGCTTTGAAGAACGCAGTTCGAGAAGTTCCGTCAGCGCTAGCTGTTCTAAATCTGGAAATGGATGCTTGCCGATCAACAGCTCGTATAAAATAATGCCCAGGCTGTAAATGTCGCTCTGGGGTGATGTTGCATTGCCACTGAGTTGCTCTGGTGCCGCATACGCTGGAGAACCCATTCCAGCGAATTCATCGTCGTCCTTTGTGTCGCTTAGAATCTGGGCGATACCGAAATCAGCAAGGTATCCGTTACCATCCTCGTCCATCAGAATATTCTCGGGCTTAATGTCACGGTGTACGACCCCGTAGCGATGCGCTAGAGCAAGAGCAGAGCTAACCTGATTGAGCAGTCGGTCTATGTCTTGTAGCGTCCAGTCCTTCTCGTTGACTAAACCGCGCAGGTGGCCGCCACGTAGTAACCGCATGACGATATAGGCACCATCTGGATCGCGCCAATAGTCATAAAGAGGGACGATGTATGGGTGTTCAAGTCCGGCTACAAGCTGCGCTTCCGCCTCGAAACGCCGAATGAAATTGGGGTGGTTCGCAAATGCGGGCCAAATGATTTTAATGGCCACTTCGCGTTCAACAACAGCTTGCTTGGCGCGATAAACAGCACCAAAGCCACCTGTCCCTATCAAGTATTCGATTTCGTAGCTCTTGATGACTTTACCGATAGGATCGCTTATCATGTCCGGCTAAGCACCATTCCAACTATTCGGGCAATGTGTGACGACAACAAAGTAAAAAGTCAAGTTTGAATAATGCTTACATCATTTTTTGTCATTGTCAGGAGGTAGGTCGTTTACTGCTTGTATCTCTGATGTATCGGAAATGCCACTGGTAAGCCAGCGGATGCACTTTGCACGGTTGTAGAATGTCTTATATTGGATTGATGGATGGTCACGGTTGAGAAAGCTCATGAGTGTGCGGTTTGTCTGGCCAGACAAAGACAAGTTGAAATTTACAGCGACGCGTCCCGTGAAAGTTACATGGGAATCAAATATTTCTTCGGCCCTCAGACGCCCCTCTACTGTGATGCCAATATTCATCATATCGAAGTTAACCATAGCCGCGTATTGCAGCGAAACACCCGGTTGAGACAAGTCATGTACGGTCAGGTAGGGTTTATTTTTTGGCCAGCTTTCTATAGTTGCGACGACTAACTGCGACCAATTGTCGATGACTTCCTGCGTTACTCCGGTAATCTTGTAAAGAGCTATCTCTTTCCCGTTGTACCATTCACGCACGATACCAGGATAAGGTTTCTCCACTTCGCTCGGAATGATTGAATTTTGTGGTTCCACAATGAAAATGCCTCCAAGCACCGTTGAGGGGCTTTTTTGGGTCGTGCTTCAGCGTGTACGTCGTGCTCAGCGATTTAAGCAAAATACGCTGAGGTTCGTAACCGACTTGCAAAAGCTAGCTTAAGTAGAACTGAGCGATGTTAAAAATGCGTCAAGCTGAATTTAATTCTTCAGTAAACCTACGCTGTAGCGCTGACGATAGCCTTCTGTGCCAGAATAGGTGAAACAACTCTAGGCGACCTCAGGTTATGTGAGTTCCCGAGATGGCCCGCCTGACAGCAGGATTTTATTCTTGACTATCTAAAAGTTTTATGCAACCATCATGACCCCTTATGACAAATCCGTGTCTTTTGAGTTTAGACTTGGTACCTTAGGCAACCTGTAATCAAGTTACTGGTTTTATCTATGCAGAGGAGTTTGGAAGGTGTCACCACACACTGAAGTGGCTCGGACAGAAACGAATTTTGATGTACGTTCAGCGCTCCTAAATCATCAGCGGCGCTTGGCAGGTATGTGGGCGCTCCTGAAAGGGTATCATGCTCATTACGTTGGGGCTGCAATGGCGCTGGCGATGTCAGCCGCGCTTAATACTGCTGGTTTGCTGCTTTTACGCTATCTAGTTGACGACGTGATCGTCGGGGCTGATAGGGCAATGGTTGGTAGCCTGATCCTTGTCGCCGTCTGGTTTGTACTGTTGGCTGTGATGCGCGGGGCTTTTTCCTTTTGGGGTGGGTCGCTTTCCTCGCAGGCCGCAGAAGGCATAGCATTGCGAATTCGCGATTATATGTTCGACCATCTTCAGCATTTGACCTTTACGTATCATGGCAAAACGCAGACCGGCGAACTGATTCAGCGCTCCACGTCTGATATTGATGCCGTGCGGCGCTTTTTTGCAGATCAAGCTGTCGGCATTGCACGGATCGTTTTGCTATTCATCATCAACTTTGGCGCGTTGTTGTTGATTCACGCGGGTCTCGCGTTGATTTCAGTGATTGTTGTGCCGATCATCCTGATTATCTCTATTTTCTTCTTTCAGTACGTCTCGAAAGCCTATGAAGCATTCCAGACACAGGAAGCAAGGCTTTCCAATGTGTTACAAGAAAACCTGAGCGGCGTGCGTGTGGTACGAGCTTTTGCACGCCAATCATACGAGCGCGACAAGTTCGGTACGGAAAATCTAGAGCATTTTCGTCTTGGTGTTCGCTTTGAGATGCTACATGCATCTTATTGGCCAATAACGGATTTGCTGACGGGCCTGCAAATGCTGTTTGGTTTTTTCGTTGGTGCTATGCTGGTTATTGACGGTGGTATCACGCTAGGGGTTTACGTCGCATACGTTGGGATGTTGGGGTGGATCATCAACCCGATGCGCGATTTAGGTCGCTTGTTGGTCGAGGTGTCAACAGGTTTTGTCTCTTATGATCGCATCGCTGAGGTCATGCGTGAGGAGTGGGAGCATTTGGGCAAGAATGCAGTTGCTCCCGTCGAGCAACTGCAAGGCTCTGTGCGTTTTGAAGGCGTTAGCTTCGGATATGACGTAAAAAGGCCTGTCCTACAAGACATCAGCTTTCAAGTGCAAGCAGGGCAGACTGTTGCTATTCTGGGTTCAACAGGTTCCGGTAAGTCGTCGCTTGTCTCCTTGCTGACGCGATTCTACGAACATAGTGGTGGGCAGATCTATCTCGATGACATTGATCTGCGAGACTATCCCAAGCGGTTCCTGCGGGCAAACATCGGCGTTGTAGAGCAGGAACCGTTTTTGTTTTCGCGTACAATTCGCGAGAACATCACGTATGGCGTACCGCACGATGTTAGCGATGAAGATGTTGAGGCGGCAGCCCGCGCCGCAGCGGTACACGAAGTTATTATGGCATTCCCAAAAGGGTACAACACACTTGTTGGTGAACGTGGCGTGACGGTCTCCGGTGGCCAAAAGCAGCGTATTGCGCTGGCGCGGACACTCTTGAAGAATCCACGCGTCTTGATCCTGGATGATGCGACATCATCCGTTGATACACAAACAGAAGCCGAAATTCGTGAAGCACTGAGGCGACTGATGGAGCAGCGGACATCGTTCATCATTGCTCATCGCATTCAGAGCGTCATGACAGCGGATTTCATCGTTGTGATGGACAAAGGGCGTATTGTACAGCGTGGTACCCACGAGGAACTCATGCTGGTGGACGGTATCTATCGGCAGACTTACGAGATGCAAGCACGCATCGAAAATGACCTAGAGAGGGAACTCAGCGATGTCGGATTATAAGGGTTTTGAGGAAGAAGCCTTCGACAAGTCGTTCAATGGCGATACGCTTCTGCGGATTTTGTCGAACCTACGTCCGCATTGGCGTAGTGTGCTTGGCTTCTTGATCGCCATTTCGTTAGTTGCTTTTGTTGAAGCAGCGATGACCTACATCAACGCGCTGATTATCGATCAGGGTATCATTGCGCGGGATACAGAGCGGCTTAGCCAGCTTGTGTTGATATATGGTCTGTTGGTGGTAGTGATGGCCGTTGGCGTTTTCAGCTTCATCTTCTTGGCAGGGCGACTGGGTCATCAGGTGACGTATGAACTGCGCAAGCGCATGTTCGACCATTTGCAGCGGTTATCGTTGTCCTACTACAACCGCACGCCCGTCGGTTGGATCATGTCGCGCATTACATCAGACAGCGAACGTATCTCAGAATTGGTCTCCTGGGGTTTACTGGATATTACTTGGGCGATTGTGAATATCACGATGGCGTTGATATTTATGGTTACGATCAACTGGCAACTCACATTGATTGTGGCTCCGCTGATTCCTATCTTGGTTGTGCTAGCTGCCTGGTTCAAAGGACGCATTCTGATCGAGTATCGCACGACACGCAAGACGAACTCACGCATCACGGGCAATTACAACGAGATGATTGTCGGCGTGCGCGTGATTAAAGCACTGAATCGTGAAGAAACATCACTAGAGGAATTCGGCCAGCTCACACGTGAGATGTACGGTTCGTCCTATCGGGCGGCCTGGTATTCGGCGCTTTTTTTGCCTACCGTACAGGTTATCAGTTCGGTTGTGGTTGGTGCAATCATTCTGGTCGGCGGCTTACAGATTAGTACGACAGTGGGTGCCGGGCTGACCATTGGTGGTTTAAGTGCTTTCATCGGCTACATTACGTTTATGCTCTGGCCTGTGCAGGATATAGCGCGTGTGTATGCCTCTATGCAACAGGCTATTGCATCTGCGGAGCGTTCATTCTCGCTCTTGGATACAGCGCCAGAGGTTGTAAATCGACATGGTGCAATAGACCCAGGTACTATTCGAGGGGAAATCGTCTTTGACAATGTCACGTTCTACTATGACCCCGAACAACCTGTATTAGCAAACTTCAACTTGCGCATACAGCCCGGTGAGACAATCGCTTTAGTCGGGCACACCGGCAGTGGCAAATCAACGATTGTGAACCTGCTGTGTCGCTTTTATGAGCCGAAAGCTGGTGTCATTCGCTTTGGCAAGCATGACTATCAGGATTTAACACTGGATGCTATCCAATCACGCATCGGTGTCGTGTTGCAAACACCGCATCTGTTCAGCGGGACGATACGCGAAAACATCGCTTACGGCAGACTCGATGCGAGTGATGATGATGTAATGCAGGCTGCAAGGTTGACGGGAGCGCACGATTTCATTATGCACCTGGAAAATGGCTATGATGAGCAGGTCGGTGAAGGCGGTGTATTACTATCTGTTGGCCAAAAACAGCTTATCAGCTTGGCGCGTGCGGTTATCTCCAAACCAGAACTTTTCATCATGGATGAAGCAACGAGTTCTGTTGATACGCTGACCGAGCATATGCTGCAACGAGCGATGGACCAAGTTATGAAGGACCGTACATCCGTTGTGATTGCACATCGGCTGTCCACAATCAAGAATGCCGACCGCATCATTGTACTGGAACACGGCAAAATCATTGAAATTGGCAATCATCAAGAGTTGCTGCGCCTTCGTGGTAACTACCATAACCTCTACACGAAGCAATTCCGTCAAGAGCATGAACAAGCTCAACAACAGGCACAACTGTCAGCGTAATTCGCACGCTATCGATCAAGCCATACGCCATGTGCGTATGGCCCGCGGATACGTTGCGTGCTCATGCCATCACGTGTAAACTATCCAAGTCACATGTGATGGGGGCCAGAGACGGTCCGACCCAATTATTTAATCATCAGGAAGATGATCCCATGCGAAATAAGCTTGTTCCTATGGTGTTGGCAATCGTTGCAACAGTGTTTTTCTCGCGTACAGCATCCGCGCAGGAAACGCTCCTAGATACATTGCGCAACAATGAAAATGTATCGCTGTTTGTTCAGGCCGTCGAAGCATCTGAGCAAGAAATTGAAACCACATTGAACAGTAACACACCATATACGGTATTTGCACCACAAGACGATGCCTTCAGCGAAGTTGCCGATTTTCTCGATGTATCCTTATCCGATCTGTTAGGCAATCAAGCCGTCGTTACGCAGATCGTGCGTTATCACATTGTGCCAGAACGCATTGACGCAAGCTCGCTAGCAGATGGTCAGACATTCGAAACTTTGCTCGATGGTGCCTTCATCGGGGTGGACGTAGACATAGAGGGCGTCGTCAATATCAACCGCGTTGCTGACATTGTTGAGCCTGATTTGATAGCTGATAATGGTGTAATCCACATACTTGACCAGGTTTTGATTAATCGCATCATTGTGCAGACTTTGCAGACGCAACCAACAGATGCCGCAGGCGAAGCAGCTGAAACAACAGAGACGTTGCCCAATTTATTAGATACACCCGCAAGCGTTCGCTTCGTCAACCTGACTACGGGCTTACCAGCAATAGACATCTACATAGACGGAGCGCTTCGGGTTGGCGGGCTTAATCCTGGGAACGTTACACCAGTCATAGAACAGCCACTAGCGACTTATGGCCTAACAATCGTTACTGCTGGTGATCCTATCGAAGCGGCAATACTGGGGCCTATTGAATTCGAGACAGATACCAACACAACCTCTACAATCAGTATATTCGGCACGGATGAAACACTCGCGACAGGTACAACCAGAGAAATCCCAAGTGTGACAGATCCAACGGTTGTTCGTGCATTGTTCTATAACGCATTGCTTGTAGATGTTGACCTGCTGATTGGCGGGGCTAGCTACGCACGCTTGAGTACATCGCAATCAGCCATTTTCGACTTCTCATCAGATCTAGATGTTACTAACGAGCTTGTATTCCGCATTGCTACAAGTGAGGACCTGGAAGAGTCGCCCACTATAAGTTTGGAAACCGAACAGCTAAATGCCGGAAATGCGAATTTCGTCGCCATCAGTGGTACGGCGGCACAGCCGGAGATCATAGTTGTCACAGAGCAGGTGAGTGATCTGGTGGTTGTTGAGCCAACTCTTGTATTAGGCGGTGCAACCAGCACACTGCTAGCGATGATTGAAAGTGACGAGCGTCTATCTACGCTTTATGAGATACTGACAAGCGGTGTGGTTGATATTCAGGATGCTATTGGGGAAGCTGAAAGTGTTACTATATTTGCACCTACAAATCAAGCATTTGCTAATTTGCTGGCTTCTGCGAATACTTCTCTAGCCCAATTACAGGCTCAACCAGAGCTTCTCCTGGACATTTTGATTTACCATATCGTGCCACAAGCGCTCGTATCTGATGATCTTGCCAGTCTTTCGGGCACACGCCTTGATACTCTAGTTCCGTCTGCCACAATTGGCGTGTTCCAGACGAGCTTCGGCGGTTTGATTCTAAACCGCTTCGTGGAAGTTGTTGAGTTCGACATCCAGGCGAATGGCATCGTCATCCACCTAATAGATGATGTACTTTTACCTACATCTGCATTGCAAACGCTCGACTTCTAATGTATGGATGAAAACGAAACCAAATAATCTGCAAGGGCGCAGCACGTTGTGCCCCACACAGAATGCTATGAATTCGTTTTCGTTTCTCCGCAAATAGCTTTCATGGCCAGAGTCGGGACTCAGTTGGCTAACCATAGAGAGAGATTGTTAATGGAAATTAGCACATCGACATTGTTGTTCCCCGGTCGCAGTGTAGCACGAGGACGTGTTATTGCGCGTGTTTCTGCGGAGCAGGCGAAGTGGAACTATCTTAATCTGGTTGTGCTTCATCTAAAGCAGGGTCAAACCTTTGACTTGACGATAGAGGATAACGAGTACCTCGCTGTTATACTGTCGGGCTTGTGTAATATTCGCACGAACAGGGAGAATTTTGAACAGGTTGGTCGTAGGCCAAATGTATTCTCTGGTCTTCCATATGCTGTCTACTTGCCACGAAACACAGAATTTACGATTGAGGCAATTAGCCCAACAGTAGAAATAGCCTCTTGTTGGTCACAGACGACGCAAGACCGCAAAATGCGCCTCATCACGCCAGTTGATATACAAACAGAGATTATTGGTAGTGGTAATGCGACCTATCAAAAGTCTTCCATACTTCACCCTGACACCTTTGCCCATCGTATTGCCGCTTTCGAGACATATACACCTGGCGGCAACTGGGCACATTACCCACCACAAACCTTCAGAGCAAGCAATTCAGCGGCGGCAGACAAGAGCGAGATTGCGCTTTTCACAAGCATTTGAAGCCTTCTGGTTACACTTTGCACCAGATTCACACAGACAGCGAGAGTGCCATTATCCAAGCAACAAATAACGACATTTCGATTGTCCCTGATGGCTATTGGACCACAGCCTGTCCACCCGGGCATACCGGATACATGTTATGCTTTGTTGCTAGTGAAAACGGAAGCTACGAGACAGTACATGACCCTGCTCATGGCTGGTTTGTGCAGCTATCAGGCCCAAGCGATGTGCGACTGCCGATTGTGGATCATGGCATGGAGCCTAGAGACTAAACGATGCAACCGTCTGTATCAGCACCTCATGTTAAGGTGCTGTAGACGTCGCTACCATACGGCCAAGTTCTGCCGCAGTTTCGCCAACAGACTGTGATCGGGCACCATCTTCAACTGTGGCATCGTCTATCGCATCTGGCGTCGGTGCCACAGTTGGTGTGGTGGCCTGGGTTTCTGACGGAATAGGAGTAGCTTGCTCTGATTCGGCTTCGCTGGTTTCTTCTGCTGGCGTTGCAAGATTACTGGAAGCCACCGCGTCTTCAAGGCTGCTCCCCAAACCTGCAATCACGCTATTACCCAAGTCCATAGCTATTCGCTGTATGGCGTTTAATTCCTGAACGCCCACCTGAGATGCGTCCACATCCGCTGTTGTATTCCCATCATCTATTGCTGCGATAGTGCCAAACACAGGAAGCTCTGAGATTTCTATATTAAGATTGATGAGGTCCTCGGCTAGCCAGCCTTCGTAGCGACCATTCACAACTCGCACCCATTCGTTGTTTGCATTGCGATTAACAGGCGCAAACAATTCGTTATTCGCTAGAACAGCTATGATAGGAGCTTGCGTGGATGGCTGTTGACGCAAATTTACCCGTCCTGTTGTCGTTGTGCGCGCTGTTGCACCCGTTGGTGTAAAGCGTACAGGTGATGCATCAAATTCATTCGTGTCCGTTGATGTAATTGGCGTTGTCAAGCAGTCTTCTACGTTATCGTTTGCACCTCGTACACAGGCGCGTGTCAATGTAAGTTCTGATGTCAGCACGCGCCGAGGAATACGAAATTCCAACGCCGTGTTAACGACAAAAGATGCATCTGGGACCATGATTTCATCGTTGTTGCCCAGGAACCTGACAGTGTCGGTGTCCATTGAAATTGCCACTTCTTGTTCGAACTCTAGAATGATGCTTGTTCCATCAGTAGGTGTGCCAAGAGGGTAGAGGATGCCATACACAAATTGGTCGTTGTGAAATACGGCACCGTCTACAATGTCAAAGCGTGTATCAGATACGTCTAATGCCGGATCAGAAATGTTAGTTGTTGCCTCTGCACGCGATGACCAATCATCAGACTTCCCATCTATGCTGATGAACGTCATGCCTGATGGCAATAGCGGCCATGATTCCTCTGGCATATCTAGCAACCAAGCTGCCAATGATTGAAGTAAAAGGAAATTGCCAGGGTGTCGTGGCAAATTATCGGAACCGACAATTCTCGCTAGGCCGAACAGATTACGAACTGCCTCACTGTCACCCAGCATAACAATGCGTGAATTCAGCGATGTGTTAACCGCATAGCCACCTACGAAAAGCCTCCCAGTCGGGTCAGCCCCGATGCTGTAACCAATAGATCGGGGATTTAGATTGCTCCTGAAGTTTCTAATCACATCGCGCAAATCCGTTTCTGCATACCCGGCGTCGAAGTAAGTCAGTGGAAAAGCACTCATATCTGCTGCGAACGCATCAACTGTGATCGGACGTGCCCCCCAAACTTGGAAGGGCAAATCGTATTGTGACAAATCACTGATAACAGATGTTTGAACGATGCTTTCGGGTGACGTGGCTAAACGTACATCACGTATGTCTTGAAGAACCTCTGTTGTATACCAGTCACCAACTATCAAGCCGTCTTCTACACCGATGCCGTACAGCGCTTGTAAGAACTGGTCAAAATCACGACCTGCGCGATTAGTATTCGCCCGATTATAAGACGCCGGATCAGAGGCAATAAACACACTGCCGCCTCGTAGGATGTGTTCACCAACACGGGCAACGTTGGCAACGGACAATGGTCGCTCAGCACCGATTAAGACCAGTACATCGACTTCTGTTGGTACTGCGCTTTGTAGGTCAAGGGTGATTGTATTTGCACCAAGACCACGAAAGAGTTCGACCAAGCGGCTGACGCCGTCTGCGCCAGTGTCACTCGGTGATGCTGTGCGCAATTGATCGTCTCGCACGAAAGCAACTACCTTTGGTACGTCTGGAGTATCTTGGGCAAATACAAGACCGCCAAGTATAAACAGAGATAGAACGAATACAACCAGCGCGGAGAGGATACCTGATTGTACATTCCACACTATAAAGCGGCCTTTCGCATACTGAATGAAGCTAATCTTCAGGTCCAACTAATTGCTAGCTTCCGGTGTGGCTTGAGGTGTGCTCGTTGGCTCTGGTGTCGGTGAAGGCGTTGTCGTCGCTGTTGCTGTTGGGGCGGGTGTTGAAAAGTCGAATGTTGCTGGTTCGCTCTCTAATAGCCACGTCGCGACATTGAGCATAAAGCGTACATTGTCGGGATAGAGAAAACTAGCACTGTAAGCAGGAGAAGTTTGGAAACCAGAGCCATTGCGAACTATATCGCTGTCACCAATCAGCACAAAGCGCGCGTTACGTTCTGTACTTTCATATGCCGCTGCTAAAATTAGCCGTCCCGGAGCGATGTCCTCACCAATGTTGTATTCCAATACGTTATCGTTGGAGAACGTGCGCAGATCGGTCTCGCCGTACAGGTTGCCTTCAGTGAACAACAGTGGAGAAACGCTGAAGTCCTGCAGCGAAGCATCAATTTGTAAGGGGCGTGCTGAGCGGAAGAGGAACTGCGGTCTAGCTACGGGTATTGCATCTTCTTCTTCTTCTTCGCTAGCTGTATTCAAACCGTTTGCACTGAATTCAGCAGTAATAGGGTGTTGAGGGTTTACACGGCTAGTAATGAATGATTGCAACTCGCCAATTTCGGCCAAATTACTTGCATCGGGGGCTTCGTAATCTACCGGACTGGGTAGGAGTACCGCGTCCAATGCCTGCAAACCCAGGTCTGCAAACGACAATTCAAAGAAATCGCGGCCTTGCGGTAAAGTCCCCACACGACCATCTGTGATTTCGACATTTGACAACAACAACACACGCCCACCTTCGTTAAGATACGACCAAAGGCGTGCGACTTGATTTGCACTTAGATTTCGTTGCGGCCCGACAATCACAATCATGTCAGTGTCCGCAGGTATACCCTTGCGCCATTCCAGTGTGAACAAGTTTGCACCAAGCCGCTGTAGCAATCCCGCGTAACGCGAAACACCTGCGTCAGTGCGGTCGAATTGACTGTGTTCATTGTTTGATTCTGCGAAATATATGTTTACACCTTCTAGGCTTGGCGTATCTTGGAGAAGTTCTTGAGTCGTTGCGGGGAGTACGATGAGCAAAAGAAGAAGCGTTGCTCCAAAATAGCGAATGTGCTTAAGTGTACTTGCTGTCCGAGTGGAGCGTGACAAGACATTGAGCATTTTGAACTCCAATACGTCAGATGATTTGTGAGCTTATGACAGAGTTGAGACGTGTCATGTGCATCACGCAGGTCAAATGCCAAAAAGTTTAACGAATGTTGAGCGTTGCTACAAGCCCTGAATAATGTCCCATTAGACGCTATTCAGCAGCGATCTAATTACGTCTTAGAATGAACCGTATAAGACACAACAGCAAGTACCAAATGCTGTGTGCGATTGGCAGTGAACACGTATTACACATGTCCTGTGCGGCACCAAAAGTTCCGCCAAATCGCTCACCGAATGCTACAAATGCTGTCTATTGCGGCTGTCGATACAATACAGGATGCGGGCCACACAGTCCAACTCGAACAGCCGCAACAGTTTCTCAGGCAGGTTAACTGTTTCCTGAGGGCATGACAGATCGCTAATTTACGTCTTCAGCGCGACTGATGCGTTTGCCAATCATCACCAGGAATATACTGAAGACGTAAAGCGCTAGCAGTGGACCCATAACTAGGAACATGTTCACGGGATCAATTGTCGGTGTAATCATCGCAGCAGCAACAGCAGATAAGATGATAGCAATACGCCAATTGCGTCTCAGCATCTTGCTATCAACCAATCCAAGCAGCGAGAAAACAAACAGCACAAGCGGTGTCTCGAAGGCTACGCCCATCCAGAAGACCAGCGACGTAACAAAACTCAAGTACAGGTCCGCTGTCCAATCAGGCTTGAATAGTGTCGGCTGAAAACCTTCAAGAAAACCAAGTGCAGGCCGCATCAAAACGAACCATGCAAAGCTAGCGCCAACGAAAAATAACAACGTAATCGCCGGAAGCGACAGCAGAACGTAGCGCTTTTCCTTCGGCTTCAAACCGGGCAAGATAAACATCATCACTTGATATGTGATGATTGGTATAGCCGCCGCAGCACCAAGCATCAACGAAATACGGAAATAAGCGACGACGCCGCCAGTTGGCCCCAGCGTCACGAGTTCACAATCTGCTGGTGCACTCGTCACCTGACAGTAAGGTGTGCGCAGATAATCAAGCGCGGGGCCAGCAACGAAAAACGCCAGCACCGTGCCAATGACCAGTGCAACAAATGCTCGTACAGCCCGATAGCGTAATTCGTCCAGATGTTGGAAGAAACCCATATGCTTTTCGGCATCTGGATGAGCTTGTACATCATCCGTGTTTTGCTTTTTACGGTTACGGTGCAGGAAGTTGATCATGTGCTTTTGCAGTCAATCCGCTAAAGTATCAATTCGGCCATTGTTCGTACAACGCCAACATCAAAGGTTTGCACATTTAAGGTGGTAGCATCGGAAGCTTGCCAGATTTGCAGGCGATCCTTAATACGATCACGCGATCCAACAAGCGCAACAGCATCGACTAATTCATCAGGAACCGCCATAACTGCTTCTGGTTTGGCACCCTGCAAATACAGATTTTGTATTTTGTGTGCAGCCTCTTCAAATCCATAACGCGCAGCGAGGTCATTATAAAAGTTCTTGCCTTTAGCTCCCATGCCACCGATGTAAAGTGCTAATTGTGGCTTAAGCTGGTTGTAGCAAACGGTCAGGTCATCATCCATAACGACTGGCACCGAGGGTGCAATATCAAATTGGCTGATGTCTTTCGGTGTCTTTGCCTTTGCAAAACCCGCTTCAATGTAAGCTTTGAACGATGTCTCATAGCGTTCCGGTGCGAAGAAAATCGGCAACCAACCATCTGCAATTTCGGCTGTCAGTGTGATGTTCTTAGGGCCGATCGCTGCAATGTAGATCGGAATCTCTGCTCGCCCGTGTAATATGCTTTTGAGTGGCTTGCCCAGTCCTGTTGCGTCGTCGCCAACGTAGGGTATTTCGTACTCTTTACCGCGATGCTCTAAAGGTGCTTGACGTTCGAAAATAGCACGCAAAATCTGCACATACTCGCGTGTACGCGCTAAAGGTCTACCATAAGGCAAACCATGCCACCCCTCAACCACCTGCGGACCCGACAAGCCCAAACCAAGCAACATGCGGCCACCCGACAGTTGATCCAGCGTCATCGCGGACATGGCTGTCATGGACGGGGTTCTAGCTGGCATCTGCAAGATCGCTGTGCCGAGGTGTATCTGTTGTGTCTGGCTACCAATCCATGCGAGTGGTGTGAGTGCATCAGAACCATACGCCTCAGATGTCCAGACGGCATAATATCCGAGCCGATCCGCCTCTTGCACTAAATCCATCGGTAAATCCAATTTGCGGCCTGAGTAACCTATTGATAAGCCTAGTCTCATTTTAAGTAGTGCCTTTATCTGTGTGCTGCAAATAGTTGACTGATTTTAGAGGTTGTTGCGGCAGCGAATAGGACGACTTGCCGGGACCCCCAGACGCAACGGCAACTCAAAATAGGGTGAGGGATCAATCGTGTTTGTCAGCATTGATTCGTTTGTGAAGCTGCCGTCATGATCGCTACGGACAATGCTAAAGTGTAAATGCATGGCAATCGGAAAACGTCCCCCGTTATAGGTGCCCTGATAGCCTAGCAGGGTGCCTTGTGTGACAAATTTCTCGTTTGTGCCCTGCGGAAATGCCCTGTCGATGAATGACTTGCTACCATCAGTGTTTGCCATGTGAGTATAGTATGTCCAGATTGTGCGTCCGGTTTTAAGCGGATCGTCGTGCCGAATAATCACCGAACTTTGCCATGAATCCAGGCGCGTCAGCCAGCCATCATAAGCTGCATAAATCGGCGCTGTTCCCGGCGCACCGTGCCCAAATATGTCGATTCCCGTGTGGCGCTGCAAAGGAGAATAGGGTCTAGCCGTATCGCCCCACAACAAGCCTATAAGACCTTCACTGGGCAAGATAAAGGGTGCTTCTGTACATCTGTGCTCTTGCAATGTTTCCAGTGTTTCCGGCTCATCTCGTACCCAATCCGCAATGTATTGGTTGCTATCTGACGTGTTGCTATTCCACCATGACCAAGCCAGCCCAATCGACAGAACTACTAATACAAACGCTAATATGATAATATTTTTGATCCAACGCTCCATGTGCGACAACTCAATCCTGACGGCTATCTCGTTCAGGCTGGTTATTCATCTATTTCGCCTTCTGATATTTTGTTTCTTTGATCTACACTTGTAGACATGGGTAGTATTACGTAAAAGAGGCTGCCCTCACCTTCTTCACTGATAACACCGACTTCACCATTGTGCTGTTCCGCAACCGATTTAACCAGTGACAGCCCCAAGCCTGTACCCATAATATTTGCTGTTGCCTCAGTTTTTACACGATAGAACTCTGTAAACAGCTTTTCTTGCGCTTTTTTGTCAATTCCGAGGCCATTGTCCTGAACCTCAAAGCGTATCCGCTGCGTATCGTGATGTTGAGATAACCGAACAATGATCTGACCAGCATCTGGCGTGTATTTGATTGCATTGCTGATTAAATTGGAAGCCATCTGCGACAGTTGCCGATGGTTGCCTTCAACAAAAAGCGAGCTAGCTGGTAAATCTTGTTGATAGGCTTGCTGTTTGCGTACTGCGTCCGGTTCATGGCGCAAGTATACCTCAGAGATCAACTGTACAAAATTAATGTGTTCGCGTTGTGCTTCACCAGATTGTAACTGTTCTAGGTCCAGCAATTCAGAGATAAGCGCGTTCATCTCGTTTGCTGCGCTCTGAATGTAATCAAGGAACTTGCTGGTTTGCTCATCGGGTTCGACTGTCATTTCAAGCAACTGTGTATAGCCAGCAACTCGCGAAAGCGGATTCTTGAGATCATGCGACGCCATACGGATCATGCGTGTTTTCAAGCGATTGAGTTCAATTAATGACGTGACATCACTAAAGACGATAACCCACTGGTTACTTTGTTCTATTGGTGCCCCGTCAACTTGAAATGCACGCTGAGCCACATCCAGCTCGAAGCGAAAGCTATTATGCCGAGACATCTTCTGCAAAAGCTGGTCGGCTATGTCAGGATCAACATCCACAATGCTCTGCATGGTCATCATCTGGATAGGATCACTGTTACCTGAAAAGACCATCTCAAATGTCCGGTTGTAGGTCTGAATATCGCCATTCGCGCTGATGAGTGTTATAGCAGCCGGGGAATTCGCCAAGACAGTCTCAAGAATATTGCGTTGCGTGACAACCTGGTTATGTAGCTGGATGTTTTCGACGTTGGGCGCGAGTCGTAGCGCAAAATCACGCAAAGCCTGTTTTCTGCGGTGTGTCTGCTCTCGTTGACGTAATTGAACCACGATCACACAATTGGTTTTACCATGCCACACTACCGGCATGACAAGATGCGTCTCTGTAGTATGCGGCAGCATATCGCGACCTGTTTTGCCTACAGCACTTTGCACGTCTGTATCAGCACTATAACCAGCAGGCCAATGGTGTCGTTGCTGCCATGAGCCGTCCGTATCTGGCAGCCAGATAGAACCCGCTTGCGCGTTAGTAACACGCTTGACATCGCGCTCGATCACAGGCAGTACTCGTCTTAGAGACAATTGCTGCTCGGAGATAGTAAACGTACTTTCAAGTAAAAATTCTGAGCGTTGCCGCAAGCGTGTTTGTAACGTAACGTCCAGCCCGATACTAATCAAGGCAGGCACCAGCAACGCGACACTCGGATAAAATAAATCTACAATTAGCCGTTGCGTTTCGAAAAGCACAAAGGCCAGTAGGCACCAAGAAGCCACAAGTGTTATAGCCAGTGCAAATTTTATGTACCAGCGTGGTAAGGCATAAGCGAGGCTAGCAGACATGGTGAGAACAAAGATTATTATGGCTTCGACGGGTCTTTGTAGCGTGACCGGCAGGTCGTTCTGCAATAACGCTTCAATGGCATTGGCCTGAATTTCAACCCCTGACATTAAAGCCCCCGATGCCGAGGACGGTACAGCATAGCGGTCAGTAGCGCCTCGGCTATCCATCAGGCCAATAAGAACAATCTTATCCTCGAACGTTTGCGGTGCTATCTCACCATCCAGAATGTCCAACAGAGGAATAACTTCAAACGTGTTGTCCGTGCCTGTCGATGGCGGCCCAAAATAGTTTTGCAACCAAAGGCCGTTAGTATCTGTCGTTACAGCGCGGTTTGGCGTAAGCGACAGACTATCACCATCTCGGCGAACCACCTGCTCTAAAGCAAGAGCCGGGATGCGAAGATACGCAAGATATGTTGCCATGCTAAAACTGTAATGGGCCTGTCCATCGATAATCACTTGTGATGGCTGTCTGCGGATAGTGCCGTCCGCATCCGGCAGAATGTTAGTGAAACCTAAATAATCTGCATTTGATCGTAGACTTGTCACTGGCAGTAATGCGTTAGTAAAAACCCACGCCATCGCGTCACTAGCGGATTGATAAGTTGGTTGCGTGCCTGCTGCGGCCAGTACAATGCGTGTACGTGTCTCACTTTGCCGTAGCTCTCGCAATGCATTAGCAAGACGCTCGTCTTGAGGAGTTGACTCGCTGAATAACAAATCGAAAGCGACCACACGAGCGGACCCGACACGCTCCAACGACTCGGCATACACCTCTCGCGACCAGGTTGACGGTGAACGCCCCAGGCGGTTCAGTGCAGCGTCGTCCAAAGCGACAATGACAACGTCACCAGATGTGGGCGTCGGCGTAAAATAGACGTCCGTTAACCCCAAGCGGACCTGTCGGAAGGCACCCGACTGCCACACTACGAGTATAGCCGCAACAATAACAATACCGGATATGACAGCTTGCCGTAAGCGTTGCGTTCGTTGCATCGTCACATTCATGAGTGTATCAGCCGTTAGCTACCTGGCGTGACAACAGCAGGGTCAGGACGGCTACCGAGTTCGGATGCTGTGTATTGGCTGGTATCTTCAACGTGTGTGTTGGGGAATTCGCGTAGCCCTGCACAAGTACCCTGAATCGTTGCAGAATTTGATAACATCCAACCGAACCAGCCACCAAACGAAATCCTGTACCAGCCCCCCTCTTCGGACACACCAAAAAATCGAGATAGCGTGGTAGCATCAACCGTACCAATGCGCGGTTGATCGAGGTTTGGCCCCAGGCGCACATTCAATTGCACGTCGTCGGGCGTGCTGACGCTCACAGTGCATCCGTCCAGAGCCGCATCAAGTTGATCGAAATTTGTCGCCCGAACAACATCGCTGAGTTCCTGCCCTACTGCGGATCGGATGCCGAAACCGTCTGCTACAGCGGCTGATACCCCCTCTGATTCTGCATCGACACGGCTTTCAGTCACCAACATTGCGGAGCGCCCGCTTTCTTCAACGCGCACAGCAAACTCCGTGCCCCGCGCCGCGAGCGTCATGCCAGGTGTCTCTATCGAATAGTCTGCTCCAGCGTCGAGTGTTCGCCCGATGCGCTGCAATGTTTGCCCAATGAGCACCTCAGCCGAAATTCTGAAACCCGCATCAGACTCGGAAAAATCACCGATGCGATAGGCTGTGTTCTGCAAAATCTCTGTATCGACACCATCGGCAAAATACGTAACGCGCGCCCGTCCCGTTTCATTTGTGTAGATAATATCCCCAACACCTACAATAGCTTCGACTGTGACGGCGATGCGATTTGATGTGTTAACCCGTTGTACCTCAACGCCTGCCTCCAGAACTTCCATAACAGCAGCTAGCTTATCCTGGGCGACAGATGTGGACACCAATGAAATAATACAAACGAACATGAGGCATACCCGAAAAATGTAGCGCATGTAATTTCCCCCGCATTCAGAATCTGGCACGCTTTTAACGAGATGTCATTCTACTACATTTGATGGTCCTAAAACATAAATGTTGCATGGGCAAGCGTTCAACGTCTGTGATACACTAACTATGGGACTTTGGATATTTACACTGTTTTATCTCTTTTGAGCTTTTTTAGCCCGCTCTATCCACAGCGCAGTGGTACCATTTACTTATAATGAGTCGGCTTGTATTTGGAGAGCGTCATGTCTATTCGCAAAATCCGCTTTGTAGTGCTTATCGTCAGTTTGATTGTTGCTGCTATTTCTTCATACGCACAAGATGAAGTCACGGGTGTGCCTAGCAACATCCTTGGAACGTACATCATTGACATTCAATCAGGATCGTTTACATCTGTGGATGCCTCTGGCACCTACCAGCTTGAAGTTGTTGGTTTGGAAGACGACATTACATGGGTGTTTAACGCGCCAGAATTCCGTGCTGGTCGCATCGGCAAAGCGAATCTAACCCTTGACTGGGCAGCGGCTGAAGGTGATGTGCGTGTTCAAGGCATTCTGACAACCGACGATGAAGTGATTGTGCTTACTCTTTTTGACCCAATCATGGGGGACGATTACAACACAATCCTCTACACTGCTGTTGTTGAGCAACTCATACCCCTGTACGAAGTGAACCCCAAGATAGGTGTTACGCTACCAGAAACATTTGAGATTGCGACACTTGCAATTGAGACGAACACGGATTTTGAAGCAGCCCTGTTACGAGGTGCTACAAGGCGTTTGGAAACAGTTCGAGAGGTTTCGGCAACACGCACATGCATTCAAGGTCGCAATTGCCCTGAAAATGACCCTCTCTACCGAGGTAACAGCGACAGTGGTAGCGCGTCAGAAACGCCGAATTCCGACGGCAATAGCGATGAAACACAGTCGGCAGACGAAGATCAAGATACCTCACTCGATGACGTAGAGGACGACGACAATTCTTAAGTCGGCCATTCGCTGTATCGGATTATAACCCCAAAACCGACTCATAGCATGGGTAGGCGACTTATCCTACCCATGCTTGCTTGCATGTAATGACACATTCAATGATGCACGCAATGAACCAGTGAAGGTGGCGCTCCGTGAAAATGACCAAAAATCTCATTGCTATTCTGGCCCTTGTGTTCGTCAGTGTCGCGGCACAGAATTCCGTAGCTCAGGATCAAGCAGAACTCCGTTTTGAGGGCCAGGTCAATCTTGATGAAGTTGAAGCGGATGCGAAGGGCGTCATTGATGATGAAACCCCGTTCGTGGAGATTCCGTTCAGCGTCCGTCGCACAGGGAGCCTTATCCGCATAGATCATACCGCGTTGAGCGGTGATCTGGACCCGCTACTCTACCTGCTCGATGATGATGGTAACATTATCGCTGAAAATGATGACCGAGAACGAGGCAACTTAAATTCCCTCATTGAATTTCCGCAGGCTGCCGCCGGTCAGTACAGGATTATTGCGACGCGCTTTGGTATTGCGCGTGGGCGTTCCGCTGGCCAATTCCGTGTTTTGATCGATATTGAGCAACAGTCTCCACCCCTATCAGACGTTGAATATCGTGTGCAGCCCGGCGCATTGCTTGATGCTGGCTTCCCTGACATCGAGGCACGTCCAACAGCGCAATGGACGATTTTTGCCTACTACGGTGGTGACACAAACCTGGAGGCCGCCATCTTGCAAGACTTTAACGAGTTCGAGCGTGCAGGCGGTAGTGATGAAGATGTGCGTATTATCGCGATGGTAGATCGGCACCCTGAGTTCGCGACGAACGATGGTAACTGGGTCTCAACACGCATTTATGAGATTGGACCGGACCGAGACATTCAACAGACTGAAGGGCCAGACCTGATCGACAGTAGCCTGGTTGCGGATATGGGCGACCTGAACACCAGCAATGGCGAGACATTCGCTCAATTCTTGACCTGGGGTATTCGTCATTTTCCAGCCAATAATTACGTTGTGGCGATGGCAGGTCATGGTGCGGGTTGGCAAGGATTGATTACAGACGATACAGCAGCAGCAAGTATCGGCGGCAGTAGCGAAGCGATCATATCCGTGCCAGAGCTGAGCAAGGCTTTCGAAATCGCCACATCGGAGGCAGGCATTGACGAATTCGCGTTGCTGGTCAACGATGCTTGCTCTATGAGCAGCATCGAGTACTTTAGCGCTATGTCCGAGTATTTTCGCTATTCACTCGCGTCACCCGAGATTGTGGTAGACCCCGCCCTTGATATGACAGCCTTCGTCAATCTGTTGCGTGAAAACGCAGAGAACCCGGATTTTGAGGCGATTGGGCGCGAACTGGTAGATTTGTATATCGACCGCGATATTCTACTTCGTGGTACATCTGATGCACTTTACTTGACGAGTGCTGTGACAAATCTTTCCAGGTTCCAGGGTGTTCACGAGGCAGTAGAAGCCTTCGCAACGCTCGTAAACGAAAATCCGCAGGTGCGCAGCCTCGTTATTGGCGAAGCCCGCGCCAACACCTATACCTACACGCATTTTCTGGGTGAGCAAACCCGCATCGACCTGGGTAATTTCATGCAGCGCATCATCTCAATCACTAACGATGAAGAACTGATTGATGCAGCCAGTCGGGTCAACTTTGAGCTAGGACGTGCACGGCTCTATGGTCGAGCGGGGGCACGTGTCGCAGATACAACGTCTTACTACAACATCTACTTTCCTGATGACAGCACCGACTTCGACATTGATTATTTCGATGACACTCCGTTGAAAGAGTGGAGTCGGATGCTGCGCAACTATTATAATTCGGTAACACCTAGCGTCTGGGGAGGCGGCGGACTCGACATTGCTTTCCATCCCCCCATACCGCCGACCATCAATATTACCCGCGCTCACCCGACGGACTCGCCTGTTAGTGTTGTAAATCCAGCAATCATCGGTGTCGAAGTTGCAGGGCGCAACCTGTCGTATGGTGATGTTACTGTCGATCAGCTCCAACCAGACGGTTCACTCGTGCGCTTGTCAACTGAGCGCTTACTGACAGATCAACTTGTTGACGGCCAACTACAAGAGCTAAACCTATGGGAACCAGGCATCACCCAACGTAACATTGATTGGGATGCGACCGTGCCTTACGTCAGCGACGGTGAAACAGGCAATTACGAATTATTAGTGTTCACTGAAGATGTTGCATTCCTGGAAGGGCGCTACCGTGAACCGGATAGCGAAACGTGGCGAGATGTCGGCGTTGCATTTGACATTGACGATGGCACGGTGCAACGTGTCGTTAATCGTACCGCCGAGAATGGCGCACTTGCTGTTATTGACATTGCACCCGGCTCTACGTTTGAGGCTTACCGCTCAATTGTTTCACCAGATGGCAGTGTTAAGCAACAGCCGGGCACCCGCTACACCTGGCCCGCAGATGGTCTGATGTGGGAATGGCGTCCCGCCCCAACAGGCGATTATGAAATGGGTTTGCTGATGACATCCTTCGGCGGCAGCATCAGCCAGCAGTCATTGCGTATTGCCGTCAACAATGATGGTTTATCCGCAAATATTCGTGCAGAAAGCGACCCAAATCTAGGGTTTACGCTGGTTCGCAGCAATAACTGGGACGAACTGGCATTTGACAGTCAACGCTTTTTCTACCGCACACAAAACGGCGACAAAACAGCGAACCGCAGCGTCTACTTTCCGCTAGTGCTGGAAAACCCGGAAAATATCGAAAATATCGCTGAAACCACCATTGCAGATTATGGCCTTGAGCGCATCAGCGAATATCGAGAAGGCGCGATTGATGGGATTCCGGGCTTAGTCTTCGACTATCGCTACAATACTAACAGCAGCACAATGCTCGGTCGTGGTATCGCGATCTATCATAACGACAATTACACGCTTGTTTTCGCAGCAGAAGGCATAGAAGGCGTCGAAGATTTCGGGCCAATCTGGGATGATTTGCTCGATACGACCATCTTGTTTGATGACCGACCCTGGTTTGGCAACAATTTTGAGCAGTGGCGTCAGCAAAACCCCGATGAACGCTTTTTCTTTGCTCCAGAGTCATGGATTGTCCACCGCGAGTCAGTTGGCGTCTGGTTACGCTATTCACCTGTACCCTATGAGGCCCCTGACCAAGTATTAGCAAGGGCGGATATTGTGGAAGAACGATCACAGCAGCAAAGACAGCGCACGGACGTTGCACAGGATTCAGAAGAACAAGCCGAGGCACTAGTTGATCCTGAGACGTTGCAATTCTTTGCAACCGGGCGCTTCGCGACACTGAACCAGGCTCAAGGTGCAGAAAACGCGCTCAACAACCTCATCACAGGTTACGCAACCGCAGACGCTGAGCGCTTAGTTATCACCGGCAACAACACTTACTTCGGTGAATACCATCGCTGGGATGCGACCTTGTATGACGCCGTGCGCAGCGGAATCGAGGTGACTGGACGTGTCTATGTAACGACCAAAAACGAGCAAGCCTATGCCGTTTGGGTAGAAACGCCAAAAGACGGCACAGAGGCAGAAGTCTTCACAAACATTTTCGAGATTGTGGTCGATAGCTACAGCATTGAGGACGCAGAGGCATAGACCAACGCATGAGCCTAGATGCTATCTTCAAAGTGGCGCAAGATGTGTGTATAGGCTGCGTTGATTTGCTTCATGCGCTGGTGTGCTTCGTAGCTACTATTTAGGTCAGGATGATAGCGACGTGCAAGCATGTAATATGTTTGCTTGACGGTATCCATTGTGGCCGTGTCATGCAATCCAAGCACCTGAAAATAACGAGAGAGGTGCGGAGTTGCTGTATCGCTATCACCCTGATAATTGCTGCGGGGATTCCGCGAAGCGTGCTCTACTCGCTCAAAGCTACCTATACGCCAGCTACCCCGCAGCAGATGGTGGTCGCTGTCAACAACATGGGTTTGCAGTGCGTTGTAATCAATCGGCTCACCATAGCGCACGTGCCGCGTGTATCCGTTCCCATCAAAATGCACCGGGAAGAAATACGCCTCACGTCCAGCTACTTCAAAACCATAAATCTTGTTGTTCTGGATGCTCAACATCGCGGACATCCAATCAGAAAGCGTAAACTCGCTACCATCACTCGGCAAATGCATGTCCACCCAGTAAATCATCAATGTTGCAATCTGACGTTGCGTATTTTCACGCAGATGAAACAGCAAATCCTGCGGCGTCATGCCACGCTCAACCATGTAGATCATCACAGACGAACTATCCTGTGCTTCCAGTAAGATCATATCACCGTCATCACGGATCAAACGCACATTGGGAGATGCTTGCAAACGCCAAACAAGATAGCTGGCTGCATTAATTGTGTCAAAGCGCATTTTATAGTCCAGTGAAACTACCAAAAATCTATTGTATGGTCCATTTTATCGAAATCACACCACAAACAACCTGCATTTTACACAAGATTCACGACGCTCACTTCAAATGCTTGGATTGCCATACAAAATAGGTTATTCAAGATACTACAAACACACATTGGAACCAATGACAGGCTTTGCGTGTCTTTCTACTTGTAAGGACCTGTAAGGATAAGACACAGCCGGAGGGGGTATGTTGAGTTACAACATGTCAGCACCATCACCCTATCAGGAACCGGACCCTGATTGGATGCTCATCCGTGCAATGGCAACAGGTGATGTGCGTGCGCTCAACGAGCTGTATGCCCGCTATGGGGGCATGATTCTAGCCTTCTTAAAGACGAAAATAGGCGACCAACGACTCGCAGAGGAAATCCTACAGGATGTGATGCTAGCAGCATGGGAAAATGCCCATCGTTTTGAAGCACGTAGTAAAGTCAAGACGTGGCTTCTTGTAATCGCTAGAAACAGAGCAATCAATACCTATCGCAAAAAGCGCTTGCCCATTATCGACATAAACGATGCATTCAATCTGCAAGCAGATGACACAAACCCAATGGAGGCCGTCGTCCGTAAAGACAGAGAATCCTCTGTACGAGAGGCCATCCAAAAATTACCAGAAATACAGCGTGAAGTGCTGGTATTGGTGTTTTATCACCAACTGACAGGGCCAGAGGTAGCGCAAGTGCTCAATATATCTGAAGGTACTGTAAAGAGCCGTCTGCATCGCGCAAAAGAAATGCTGCGACGTGTCTTGAGTCAAGAGGATGATTTATAGATGACCAACATGACGCATAAAAGATGGCAAGAACTTATTCCATTTTATCTTGCCCAAACCCTGGATGAGACAGAACAACGCGAGTTTGAAATTTATCTCAACCACCATCGTGCTCAGTGTGAGCCAATCCTGAGTGAGTGGCGCAGCATCGCATCCGCAGTTTGGCAACAATCCAATGAAGAAGCACGCAAACTGCCCGCGTTATCACCGCACGTATACAATCAGTTGGCTTATCGTCGTGGCCCAATTCAACAAGCAACACAACTACCCCAACAGCATCAAATCAATACACGGCATTCGTCAATCGTGATTGCTTCGATGGTTGCAGGTTTTGCTGTTGCAGTTCTTTTCGGCGCTGCGATGCTTCTCGCTGCGTATAGCATCAGCACATTGCTCGACAGCCCGGAGCCGAACATGCCTGCCGTAGCAGCACAAGTGACACCGACAGACCGCCCGGTGGCTAAAGACGCTGAAATGACAGCAACCATGAACCCTCAGCAGCCCACAACAGACAACACAACTTTAACTGTTGATGGGACAACCGATCAGGCTGCTGGCACGGGGTTGCGGTTCGTTACAAACACACCGCCGCCAGTATCCCCCACAAGCACAGAACCGCTAACGTTACTGCCAACAGCAACAGAACAAGACAATGCGGCAATCACGCCCATCACACGAACAGAGTTACAACAAGGTGTGCCTGCACGGGTCAATAGCAGCCCAACGCCGACTCTTCCACCACCAAAGCCGACACGTATGCCTACAACTGCTGTGCCTACAGCGACAGCATATATTCAAGAACGGGATACCATATCGAGACCACCTGCAATCGGAGGCAGTATATCAGGCGCTCAGTCTGTAACCGGGGTTCAACCATCACTAACCAATGCACCAACGCCGACAGGTTTGATTTACCCGGAATCGCCTATGGATGCCATCATTGACGCGCTATCCGCCGACATTCGTCAGGTGCCCGATGCTCTAGCTCCAGTCATTCAGATAGCACGCCAGCACGAACAATACGAAGTACACGCT
>DAOTTW010000085.1:0-1944 GCA_034437615.1 Anaerolineae bacterium
GCGCAGGTGCCGTTTCAGGGCCTGGGCAAGGATGGCCTGTTGGCGGGTGGGGCCTTCTGGTTTTCGGCCTCGTCGCCCGTGTCTGCCTTTTATGGGGATGAAGAAGAAGCCAGCATCTTTGCACTGGACCCAACGACGTTAGAAGTGCTCAACGCCTGGGACCCGTGCGAATTCCCCACAGCAGGCACCTATGACCCGCAAACAGGTTACATCTGGTATGGCTGCTTCGACCTCTCCAACACTGAGGGCCAACGTGTCTTTGTAATTGATACGGACACGCTAGAGGTGGTCGCAGATTATGAGGGCCTCGGTGGTAGCAATTGGCCACCGCAACGCATCGACGATCACATGTGGTATGTCTATCAACGCAGCGATAACGCCGCTGTGTTCGATGCCCACACAACCGAACTGGTGGCGCTGCTGCCACTAGGCGAGAATCCATCGGAGTTGGTGACGGTTGATGAGCATTTCCTGTGGTTGGCTAATAACGAAAGTGGCACCGTGCAGCGCATCACCCGCGATTATTTCGCGTCACGTCCATAGCAGCGCGGTCAGTGCTGCGCCCTGGGTGCCATGCATGGCACCCCTACAGCTTATCTGGCTTTGTTTTTATGTATCCATCTAAGGAGATCATCACACTATGAACATGGCACGTCGCACTATCATTACCCTGTTCGCATTTCTCTTGCTGGCGGCGTCGTTGTATGTCGTCTATGCCAATGGTATCCCCGCCCTGAATGCCGCGCTGGATTCCAGCTACTCACCGGAGACAATCCGCCTGACCTCACCACCGCCTGCCAGTGGCCCCACAGCAGGCTCAGGGGATGCAAGTGCAGTCGCTGCCCTGGCCACCGATACACCCGGCAGCCGCCCTTCAGCGCCCGGTGTTCCAACACAGCAGCCGCCAAACCGTGTTATCGGCATCGCGACACGCACGCCGGACAGCCGCGTTTTTGTGAATGATGGCTGTGTCGCTGCGGATTACCCGCCGATTTCCAGCACGCTCTTGCGGGATTTCGACGCTGCGAACAACGCCTATAGCTTTGCCGAGAACGCCCGTATTGATATGCGTGCTACAGGGTCGCTGAATCTGGGGCCGTCGGCCATCCGCCTGATTATGAACGGCGAGATCAACACCCGCGAAACAGGTGAATTCAGCATGGCCATAGAGGGCACCGGGGATAACAACGGCGTGCGCAACCAGTTCAGCTATGATACGCGGCTGGTGTCCGACCTCGTGTACATGCGGGCAGACATCACAACGGGCGTTGACACGGGCTGGCTGGCAACGAGCTTTGACCAGTATCTCACGACGGGGATTGCCGATGCAGGTGTGGATTCGATCCCGGCAGAATTCGCTGATGAGATTTACGCGCAATTCGCTGACCTCGGTTTCGACAATTATCGCTATACCACGCTGCAATCGACTGCGCCGGGTGGTTTTGTCACGACGACCTGCGTGGATGTATTCGGCTTTGCGCTCTCACGTCCGGTAAACGATTTACTGTCGCTGGCGGCGAACGAACTCGTCATTGCAGACCCGATGACAGGCCAGCCCATCGGCAGCACCTTCGCGGAGGTGATGCTGTACTTGCGTGCTATCGTGCCCTCGCTGAAGCTGGAATTTGAGCACACGATTCAGGATGGCCGCGTAACGCAGTTGGTGATGAGCATGGATGGCCAGATTAGCAGCCTGCTCGTTGGGGCAGCGTCCACGCCCACGTTTAACCTGCGTGTGCAATTCGACATCACATACGGCGTAACAGAAGCCATCACAGCACCAACCGATTACGAACTGGTGCCGGAGATTTTCAGTGCGCTATCTGCTGAGCTAGGCGCAACGGGTGCGCTGCAAACCATCACGATCACAGCGACCCCCGCGCCATAGCATCGGGCGCACAGGGGTCAGGGGCGGTCTGCTGCGTCCTGGTCGTCGTCGTCATC
>DAOTTW010000086.1:0-1580 GCA_034437615.1 Anaerolineae bacterium
GCCACTCGGGCCGACAAGCAGGCCGAAAAGCAGGCCGACAAGCAAGCCCGACAGGAGTCTGGCACGTCGTTGCTGATGTGCCCAATCAAATTGCAGATCTTCGATGTAGAACAGCGTGGTTTTGTGTTGTTGCATCTGGTGGGCCAGCCAGCGCAACCAATTCGTTACCTCTGCATTGTCATAGCGCGCATCCTCACGCTTGGCAATACAGGCCACACTATAGGCTTGCAGCAGATGATTGCGCCGTGCGGCTTCGCTTGTATCTTCCAGATACAGTTGATTGGCACCACCACGATAAGGGCGCTGCACGTAGCTCGCACGCATCGTCGTCAGCAAGAAGGGCTTCTGTGCCATTGTCGCCGCCGACTTATCGTTGGCAAGCAAGTCACGCAAGCCGCTGTATTTATCCTCTGCGAGGTAGCTCGCTATCTGCGTTGAACTCAGTGGCTCAAGCTGGATCGCGCTATTTAGATCAAATTTCGTGCTGAGCGCGTTGTAATCCTGCACACGGCTGCACACGACAATATCAAGTTCGCTGTGTCCTTGTATCCGGTCACGGTACTGGTTGATGGCGGCCACACATTTTGAGCGTAAGGCGATGGCCTCTGCATCCAGTGCTTCATTCCCTGCATCGTAATCCGATGTGGGCAAGATTTCATCCAGGCCGTCCAGCAACAGCGTCAGCTTGCCATTCTTAACCCAATCTTTCGCAAGCGGTGTCGATACACCATAGCTACGCTTGAGTTCAGCCACCAGCCAATCGGCAAAATCCGGTTGCTTGTCCCCCCAGGACGACAGGTTAAGCACAACCGGGATAGGTGCATCGGCATGTTCTTGCGCGACGATCAGCAGTTGCTCTGTGAGTTGCAACAACAGCACCGTTTTACCGCTACCCGGTGCGCCCAAAATCAGCAATTCGCCTACCATGTCATCGAATATTTTCGCAATGTCGATGCTGCTGCCCTGCACCGGATAATCGGGATATTTTGGGTGCTTGAGCAGGGCACTCGGTTGTAGGGTGGTGTCCAGTTCAAAGGCTTCGCCGGATACGTTTTGCTCAAGTGCGCCTTCAATCCAGGCATCGTAAACCTGAAGCAGCATGTTGCGACGATTGAGCGTTGCATTATCAAGCTTTTCTTTCGGCTTGCGTGGTGTGGCTTCGCTCATCAGTTGCAAAACAGCAGGGATGAAACCAGCAGCAAAACTCGCCATAGTGAGTGCTCGGTTATCTAAAAACAGGGTGATGAATGCAAACAGCAGGATGACAGCGCCGATGCCAAGCGCGACACGGCGACGTTGGCGTTGTGGCTTGTTGTCAGGCATTCTTGGCTTGATGAATTTCTCGCCACGCGGTTGACGTGATCGGCTGGTTGGTGCGGGAACGCTTGGTTGCTGTGCGTCTGTTGCTGGTCCTGCAAGCGCTTCACGTAATTCTTCCAGCGCTGCATCAAAATCACGAGTCGCGTCGATATATTGCACCGTTTGCAGCCAGTAGGGCAGCTTAACATCCTGTAACATCAGCAGATACAGGCGTTTGTGTCGGTTGCTGTAGGCATGGTTCCATTCGGCAATGACCTCAC
>DAOTTW010000087.1:0-8161 GCA_034437615.1 Anaerolineae bacterium
CGGCTGGTGTGAATTTGTTGTTGCTGTTGTTCGGGTACATTGGGATAGCGACCTTTACTTATGGAGGATTCAAAGCGGGTTCGGATGATTGGTGAATATCGTTAAAATCCATCGGGGTCGTAACCGTAACTACTCAGGCAGGCATGTTTTTAGCACAAACCCGCCCTCACCAAGTGCGCGGGAGGGGTGTGCCCCTCCCTTTTCAGGGGTAGGTATTTTGTGTTTCGTTGTTCCTGTGTGGCGGACGCACCAGTGGCGCGTCCCTACAGACCTGTTGCGAATGATTGCGACCCTGTAGCGACAGGGCACTGACCTGTCCGGGGCGGTAACTCAGCCCTCACCCCAAACCCCTCTCCCGAACGTGCCTTTGGCACTGGGAGAGGGGCTTTAAACGGCTTGCTTGCCCCTCTGCATCTGCATCTGGGTCTGGGTATGGTGGGAGAGGGGAATTGTTTTCAGGGGTAGGTTTGGGGTGAGGGCTAAGCAATTACGCCGCTATAACGACTACCGATTTTCACCGCCTACGTTTTCCTGTGGTGCGCCCTAATCAAATGGGCCGAAGAAGTAATATTCCAGCACGCGGCGCACCAACGGCGCGGCCACCGCCGAGCCATCACCGGAATTTTCGATAATCATGGCGACGACGATTTCGGGGTCATCCTGCGGCGCGTAGGCGATGAACCACGAATGCGGCGGTTTCGCGCCTGATGCTTGTGCGGTGCCGGTCTTGCCACATACGCCAATATCTTCGAGTGGCGAAAAGCGGAAGATGTGCGCTGCCGTGCCGTTGACGCCGAAAGTCACATCGCACAGGCCAGCGTGCACGAGGTCCAGCACGCTTTCGCGCACGTCAAACGTCGCGCCGATTTCCGGTTTGGCGAGGTCGGTGCGCTGATCCAGGATGCCGCGTTCCAGCACGAGTTGAGGCGTGTAGAGTGTGCCGCCATTGGCAATGCCTGCGTACATACGCGCCATCTGCAAGGGCGTGACCTGCATTTCGCCCTGCCCGATGGCCATATTCACCGCGTCCGAATACGTCCAGGGGTAGCCCCGGTTCAGGCGAATGTATTCCGGGTCGGGGATGAGGCCAGCGGCTTCTTCTACGCCTTGCAGCCCGGTAGCAGCGCCTAAACCCAAGCGACGCGCATAACTTGGCAACAAGAAGGGGTCGCGCTCATTGAGCAAGAAGCCGACCTCATAGAAGAACGGATTGCAGCTATTCGTCAGGGCAGTACGGGTGGTCATGCGCCCATGCCCGCCGGCCAGCCAATCGAAGCGCTGATCGCCGTTTTCCTCCCAGACGCCGCTGCAATAATAGGCTTGCTCCGGGATGTAGACGTTTTCTTCTTGTACGGCGATGGCATCCACCACTTTCATCGTGGAGCCTACAGGATACAAGCCCTGTGTGGCGCGGTTCAGCAGCGGGTTGCGCGTGTCGTCTGCGATTTCTGCCTGAATGTCGGCGGCGGTCTCGCGTCCGACTGCGGGGAAGGGGTTGAAGGCGTTGCCTTCGTAGCGCGGGTAGCTGACCAGCGCCAGAATTTCGCCCGTGCGCACGTCCATCACCACAGCCGCGCCGCCGTCGCTGGTCTGTGCCCAGCTAGCACGGGCATCCGCGTAGGCTTCGCCCATCGTGCGCAACACATATTCTTGCAGCGCAGCGTCAATGCTCAGCCAGACGCTTTCAGGTGGCTGTGATGTCGCCTGGGCCAGCGTGCGCAGGCGCTGCCCGGCCCGCGAGATTAAGCTCAGGCGGCCACCGGGTTTACCGCGCAGAATTTCATCCATGCTGCGCTCGATGCCGCTTTGCCCGATGATCGTATCCGCTTCATAACCGGCCTGTATCAACTGCTCGACCTGATCCGGCGTCGGGTAGCCCACATTACCCAGGATATGCGCTAGCGCGGCGCTGCGGGGTGGATATTGGCGCACAGAAAGCTGTGCAAAGCTCGCGTCACAATCCCGTTGTAGCTGGTCCTGATAAGCTCGGTAGGTGGTGGGGTCTGTCGATCCTACATCGACCACCCAGTTAGCGCCGGAACGCTCGATAATGCCCGCGACCACATCGCTGCTGCGGTTCGTGACAGCCGCCAGCCCGTTGATACAGGGCGCGTAATCCGGTATATCTTCGGGGATGACGCGCACCTGCACATAAACGCCGTTCTGGTCGGCCAGCACCACGCCGTTGCGATCATAGATGTTGGCGCGGCGTGGCACACTCGCGGCCAACTCCAGGCGGGCACCGTCGCCCATCTCCGCGAAGATGTCGCCCGGCGACCAGGCCACGCGCCACACGTCCGCTACGGGGTCAATGACCAGCGTTAGTGTACGGTCTGTATCGCTGAAATCACCGAGGTTGTTGGTGTAGAACGTGACATCATACGTAAAGCCTGCGCTGTTGGGTCCGGTGCGGCGCAGCGCCTTAGCCTGATACGTGATGCGGTCCAGGGTCATTTCGTTGTGGGTAGCATCATAGAGCGCACGGAATTGATCTAAAGACGTGGTTTCGCGGCTGGGCACGCTGATTAGCTCGTACATCGCATCCATGTCGTTGCGCTGCCACGCTTCCAGGAAGAGCACCGACACACGCTGCACATCCTGCAAATTAACGGCAGTTGTGGGCGTCGGGCGTAAGGTCGGCAGGGGCGAAAAATCCACCGAGGCGGTTGTGGTGGTGCAGCCCACCGCCCCTAGCGCAAGCGCGACGAGGCTAAACAGTGCAATCAACAGGCGTTTGGTCATAATCTGGCCACAATCTATCATCATGCGCTTCAGTATAGCAGGCCCTGAATTTTGTGAAAGTCGTAGCCGCGTTGGTACAATGCAGCACAGCATAGATATGTGGGCAAAATCAGTATGGACATTGAACTACGCCATATTCATAAGCGCTTCGGGCGCATCCACGCCAACAACGACATCAACATCACCTTCGCAGAGGGCCGCATCGTCGGCGTACTGGGTGAAAACGGCGCGGGTAAATCCACCCTGATGAAAATTCTATCCGGCTATCAGCCTGCGGACAGCGGCGAGATTCTGATTGATGGCAAAGTGGTCGATTACAGTGGACCGCAGGCCGCCATTGCGCAGGGCATCGGCATGTTGCAGCAAGACCCGCTGGATATTGGCGCATTTAGCGTGCTGGAAAACTTCACCTACGGGCAGCCGGGCGGTTTGTTTCAGCGGCGCAAACGCAGCGCAGATCACCGCCAACGCCTGGGACAATACGCAGAGCGCTTCGGCTTTGAGCTGCCGCCGGAGATGCCCGTAGCGCAACTGAGCATCGCGCAGCGCCAGCAACTCGAAATCGTGCGCCTGTTGGCCTTAGATGTGCGGGCGCTGATTCTGGATGAGCCGACGACGGGTATTTCAGCAGAGCAGAAGCAACGCCTATTCGCCGCCTTGCAGGAACTGGCGCAAAACGACGGCCTGATTGTGTTGCTCGTCTCGCACAAGCTGGAAGACGTGATTGCGCTGTGCGATGAAGTGCTGGTCTTGCGTGATGGGCGTTTGGTCGGGCAACGTGAGATGCCAGCGACGACAGGCGAACTCGTCGGCATGATGTTCGGTGGTGAACTGGCGAGCAATGAGCCACCAGCCATCCCACCGGGCAACACGATCATGGCACTTGAGAACGTGCTGCTGAAAGATAAGCGCCTGTACATGCCCAATATCAATTTTGAGATACGCACGGGTGAGGTTGTCGGCCTGGCGGGGTTAGAAGGCAGCGGCCAGCAGCTATTCATGCGTGCGCTGGTGGGCCTGGAGCGCACCTATAGCGGGCGCGTGCTGCTGGCCAGCGAAGACCTGAGCGGCAAAACCTACCGGGAGCACATGCAGCGCAATATCGTCTATGGGGCGGCGGGTCGCCTGGAAGAAGGCTTGATCGCTGGCTTAACGCTGACTGAGCATATGGCGCTGGTGATGGATAATCACGCGACGATTGATTGGCGGCTGGCGCAATCGCGAATGCTGAGCCGCGTGCGACAGTACGACGTGCGCGGCGCACCCTCGGACCGCATCGAGCAGCTTTCGGGCGGCAATCAGCAGCGCGTGCTGATGACCTTATTGCCGGAAAAGCCCGCCGTGATGGTGCTAGAGCAGCCCACACGCGGCCTCGATGTCGAATCGGCGCGCTGGATATGGCAGCAATTGCTGGCACGGCGTGAGCGCGGCACGGCTATCGTGTTCGGTTCGCCGGAGCTAGATGAATTGGTGACGTATAGTGATCGCATCGTGGTTTTCTATGCTGGCCGCCTGCACATTATCACGGATGTCAGCAGCGTTACGATTGATGAGCTAGGGCATTTGATCGGCGGCGCATTCCTGGATGAAAAGACAAGCGTGTAAGACGCCTCGTGGATGGATGAAAACAAATCCAGATAATCTGTAGGGGTGCAATGCATTGCACTCCTGTGCCTATGGCACACAACAAGGCGATTTGCCACCAAGTGGAAAAGACACCCCCGCGCATCATGCGCATTGTGTCTTTAGCAAAATTGAGGTATGATGATTCGTGGCAAGATAAACGCAATGCCATAAATCAGTTCAAACACTCCAAACAAAACATTTACTTAAATACGAATAAATTTATTACAAGGCTTGTTTAGGCAGATCAATCATCCTGTTGTTAATTCCGCTCTATGCTTTTCACGCTTGAGCGGCAAGATTTGTATTGGAGCTATTTATGGCAAAACCCAAACTCAGAATCATACCGCTAGGTGGACTAGGGGAAATCGGCAAGAACATGACGGTCTTTGAATACGATGGTGATGCTATCATCGTTGATGCAGGCATCATGTTCCCGGCCAACGACATGCACGGTGTCGATTACATCATCCCCGATTTTACATATCTACACGAACGCGAAAACCTGTTTATTCGCGGCGTAATCTACACGCACGGTCACGAAGACCATATCGGTGCAGTTAATCACTTTGTAGAGCAGTTCCCCGGCGTCCCGCTGTATGCGACCCGCCTCACCGCAGGGTTGCTCGGAGTCAAACTGCGCAATGCCAAGAAATTCAACGAGGCCCATATCGCTGTCGATCCAGATATCCATGTTGTGACGTCGGGTGAACGTTTCAAGCTCGGCCCATTCGATATTGAGCCGTTCCGTGTGACGCACAGCATCCCAGATTGCGTGGGCTATGCGATTCAGACGCCGGTTGGTCTGATCGTCTATACCGGTGACTACAAATTCGACAATACCCCGATTGATGGGCGTAAGCCGGATTACGGTCGCTTGGCTAGCTATGGCCAGCGCGGTGTGAAACTCCTCATGGGGGACAGCACGAACGCAGATAAGGAAGGCTGGACGCCATCGGAGAGCACCATCAGCCCGGCGCTAGATAAGGTCTTTAAGCAGGCCAAAGGCCGCATCATGGTGGCGACGTTTGCCTCGCTGATCTCACGTGTGCAGCAGGTCGCTAACGTGACACAAAAGCATGGCCGCAAGCTGGTCATCAACGGCTACACCATGCGCGAATATGTCAAGCTGGCGCGTGAACTGGGTTATCTGGATATTCCAGATTCGCTGTTGGTGGATGCAGGTAAGATCAACGGCATCGAGCCGCATAAGCTGGTGATGATGGTCACTGGCTCACAAGGCGAGCCGTCTGCTGTGCTGGGTAAGATGGCGATTGGCAAGCATCGTTACCTGGATGTGCAGGAAAACGACATGATTATCCTGTCGTCACATCCGATTCCAGGCAATGAAGAAATGGTGTATCGCACGATTGATCGCCTGATTGCGCGTGGTGCGGATGTCGTCTATCATCCGCTGGAAGACGTGCATGTATCTGGCCACGCACGCCGCGAAGAGATGCGCCTGATGCTGAATCTGGTGAAACCGAAATTCGTGATGCCTGTGCACGGTGAAGTGCGGCACTTGCGTCAGCATCGGTTACTTGCAGAGGCCGCAGGCGTGTCACCGGATTGCATCATCGAGAGCGAAAACGGTGTTGTCGTTGAGATGGATCGGCATGTGGCGCGTCGCACGAACGAACGTGTTCCCGCAGATCATGTTTACGTCGATGGTAGCGGCGTCGGTGATGTGGGGCGTGCGGTCATCCGTGACCGCGAAATTCTAGCACGGGATGGTTTCATGCTCATCTCGGTCAATGTGGACCGTGAAACTGGCTTGCTGATGCAGGACCCAGAGATCATTTCGCGTGGGTTTGTATATCTACGTGAAGCCGAAGAATTGCTAGAGAACGTGCGGGGCCGCGTTATTGATGTACTGGGGCAAAATCGCAATGGTACACGCCGCGAAGCCCTTGAAGATAGCGTTGGTAAGCTGCTCTACCACGAAACACGCCGTCGTCCGATGATTTTCACGATCATCAACGAGGTTTAGACGGCAAACGTCACCTAAACAAGCACACCGGGCGGTCAAGTGACAGTCCGGTGTAATCCCACTCTTGCATTTCGTGCGCACAGACATATACTGGTGTATGAAATGGGCAGTTAGCTCAACTGGCAGAGCGTCTCGTTGACGTCGAGAAGGTTACAGGTTCGAGTCCTGTACGGCCCACAAACAAGCGCCACCTGCGAACATAGACCAGCGGGCAAAGCCGCATAACAGCGTTGTTGTGCTTCTTTGCGTGGTGGGCGCATAACCATCTTGAACCATCGCGTTTGCCATAGCCAATTTTCGCTGTCCACGTTCTTTGCAGCATTGCCTTGTAACTACTCAGGCAGGCGTGCTTTTCTTGAAAACATGCCGCAACCAATTATTTTGCTGGCGTAGCCGAAGGTAAGGCTTTTCCAGCTAAAGAACAAGGCAATGCGGCTGACGCCGCTCGGACACACAGAAGGGTGTCCCTACAGGGCATCGTTCGTAGGGACACGGCAAACCGTGTCAATTATTTTGCTGGCGTAGCCGAAGGTAAGGTAAACGATGGCAGAGAATAACGACCTGGTGACAGGCGAAATCACGTTTGAAGACGGCACACAGCCTTTTAGCGGCGCGACGGCCTTCGTCAAGCTCGAAGATGTCAGCCTGATGGACGTGGATGCGACGGTGGTCGCGCAGCAAACGCTGCAAAACGTGGCATATGATGGGTTCGCGGCCATCCCATTTGTGCTAAACGGCAGCGCAGACGATGAGAAGGCACGCTATCGCGTCAGTGCACATATCAGCTTTGATGGCGATGAGGACATCCAGCAGGGTGATTTTGTCACCATGCAAAGCTACCCCGTGCTGACCTATGGCAACCCCAACACGGTAACGCTCCAGGTGCGCCGCGTCTAAGGGCATCCCGACAAGACAATTGACCTGGTTTGCGGACACGGCAGGCCGTATCCCTACGGACGGTGCCTGCCGTCGTCAATTTTCAGCGTCCACGTTTCCTTGTGGTGCTACCCAGACACAAGACAGATAGATGCAAAGGGGGCACGTCTGCAACGCGCCTGCTTTGATGCCAGCACGCTTACAGCCAGCCTTAAGGGACTTATTAGCCGGATGACCGCGTGACGCGGTTCAGTGTATGATGGCGATACGCCAACATGACATGATGAGCCACGACAAAGAGGGTCTATGATTATTACCGAGGGCTTGACGAAAGATTTCGACCAGTTCCGCGCTGTGGACAACGTGACGCTGCAAGTGGAACCGGGCGAAGTGCTGGCGATGCTGGGGCCAAACGGTGCGGGCAAAACCACCACCGTGCGCATGATGACCAGCATCTTAGCGCCGACATCCGGCACCGCGCGCATCGCAGGCTTCGACGTGCTGCAACAGCCCGAACAGGTACGCGCCCATGTGGGCGTGTTGACAGAACAGCACGGCCTCTATGAGCGCATGAAGGGCCTGGAATACCTGGATTTTTTCGGTCAGGTATATGGCCTGCCGAGGGAGAAGCGCCGCAAGCATTCGCGTGCGCTGATGGACCGTTTTGGACTCGGTGACGCGCTGGATAAGCGCCTGGGTGCCTATAGCAAGGGCATGAAGCAGAAGCTGGCGCTGGTGCGGGCGATGCTGCATAACCCGCCGGTGCTGCTGCTGGATGAGCCGACCAGCGCAATGGACCCGCAAAGCGCCAAGCAGGTCCGTGATGCCATCATTGAGCTACAACGCGACGAACAACGCACCTTCATGATTACCACGCACAATCTGAACGAGGCGCAGATACTCGCGGACCGCATTGCCATCATCCGCAAC
>DAOTTW010000088.1:0-2728 GCA_034437615.1 Anaerolineae bacterium
GCAGAAGCCGAAATAACGCCGCAGGTGACCACACAGGATTAAGCTTTAGCAGCAGGGATGCCAGCCAATGAATGTCTGTACCATCCGCATCAGCGAACACGAAGTAACACATAGTGAAACGACATCGCCAGTTTATCAGGTGCAGGCCACTTTGCCGGATAGGGAGACCATTGGGCCACTGGCGCTGGTGTGGGATATACCGCCGGATATGGCAGCGACTGTGCACCGAATGCGCACCGAAGCCGTTCGCGCCGACGAAGTAGAGCGGGTTGGGCGTTGGCTTTATACGACGCTGTTTGAGCAACCTACAGACGAGTACGGTGCAAATCCGCTAGCGTCGTTGCCGCAAAAATTGCAGCAGATGGCGCAGGAAAGGTCGGTACGCCTGACATTTGATATTCAGGTGCCGATGTTACGTGCTTATCCCTGGGAGGCTTTGCGCGGCGACGAAGCGATGCCTCTAGCCCTGATGGATACTTTGCCGCTCGTGCGCAAATCCCATGAGGAGCGAACGTTTAAGCGTCGTGACCTGCGCCACTTGCGCGTGCTTTTTGTTGGTGCATCGCCACGCGGCCATGATCCACTGGCCTATCAAACCATGTATGAAGAAATCGTGGCCGACATTGAGAAGCTTACGCCGCGTGTACGCTGGTGGCGCTGGCGTGGCAACGTGCGCATGACGCACCTATTCGGCGCAACCAAAGATGACCTGCGAGCCGCCCTCAAGCGCTCTTATGATGTGCTGCTCTTTGCCACACATGGCACCGAAACCGCAATTTTGCTGGAAGAGCGCGCCCCCGGCCAAACCGACCCCGGCGACCCCTACGAGCTAGAAGCGCTGGAATTGGCCCAGATGTTGCGCGTTTCACAGCCGCCGCGCCTGATCTTTCTGTCAGCCTGTCGCACGGCTGGTAACGACCCTAACCAACCGATGACGAGCTTCGCGCAAGCACTGGCCGAGCATGAACAAGCCCGCATTCCGGCGGTGATTGCGATGCAATCCATCGTGCAACAAAACAATGCGGTGCGCCTGACAGTTGAGTTCTTTCGGAATCTGGCGACGTTCGTTCCGGTTGATGTGGCGCTGGCGCGGGCACGCGGCGCGACGATGCTGTATGCGCAGGTCTTCCGGGACGCCATCGCACCTGTGATGTACCTGCAAACCCCGCGTGCAAATCTCTTTGTGCGCCCGTTTCCAATTGTGACGGTTTTGCTGCTGCTGGCGATGTTGGGTGCGGTATCGGCGCTAGGGGTCTTCGGCTTCAGCCGTGTGGAATTGCTGCATCAGCAATACGTGGCTGAGCGTGACTTGGCGAATGCGAACGCTGAACAGGTGCAAGTGGTCGGACAACTTAGTGCGATTGCCAGCCGCGACCTGCAGGGCGCAGCATCCCAGCCGATTAAGGTGGGTGAGCGTTTGTGGATGCTCGTTGATGCGGGCGACGATACGTTGCTGAGTGGTATCTCACGGGTGCCGCGTCTGTCGAAGCAGGCCGAAATCCATATCAACGTGGGCGCTAACGTGCGTCAACCCGCTTTCAGTGAGCAAGCCATATGGGTCAGCAGTGTGCGCAATCAGAATGTACGGGCTTTTTCCCTTGTGGATGGCACGGAATTGCATCAGGTTACGGTCGGTTTGCAGCCGGATGCCCCGCTTGTCGCTGCGAGTAGCGTGTGGGTGCGTTCGCCCATTAGCGGGCAGGTAACGCAGATTGCGCCCGACACGGGGAGTGCAACCGTCATTAGTGTCGGCCTGCGTACAAGCGAACTGGTCGCGGGCGAACGGGCAGTGTATCTACATCAACAGGATAGCGGCCTGCTGATGCGCATTGACGCAGCCACACATGAACGAAGCGACATTAATTTGGATGCGGCCATCGTGGCGCTGGCTAGCACGCCGGACGCAGTCTGGGCGCTTGTCGCTGATGGCTATTTGCTGGCAATCGACCCGGTCAATCTCGCGATACAACAACGTATCTCACTTAATAAGGCACCGAGTGGGCTGGTGGCGCGGGCTGGTGATCTGTGGCTTTTACATGAGCGCGAGCTTGTGCAGCGCGATGGTCAGAATGGAGGCGTACTGCGGCGTTTCGCTGTGCCTGAACAGCCTCAGCGCCTGTTGATGACACAGCCCCTGATTGTCCTGAGCACAGCGGCAGATCAAATTGTCTTATACGCGGCGTCAGCGGCGCGTGACGGTGACGCCGAAGCACCCATTGCTGTGCTGGAAGCACGCGACGCGGGAACGCTGCAAGCAAATGACCTCGCTACGGATGGCGATTACCTGTGGGTGACGTTGGTGGATGACAACAGCGTTCTGGTCATTGACCAGCGCACCGGGGTTGTGTTGCGGCGTTTATCCCCATGTGGGCAACCACGCGGGCCGATCTACGATGGTAGCAATATGTGGTTTGCCTGTGGTGATGCTACGTTGCGGGCTGTTCCATCGCAGATTATCTACTTCGGTAGTGAAGCAACACGCAGCACAGACCGCCCACAGGTTCCTGTCGTCGTCGGGGATAGTCTGTGGATTGTGCAGGAGAAAGCCGCACAAATCGCGCTCTACGACGGGCAGCGCATCGTCCAACCAGAGATTATGGCGCACGCGAGTTGTCGCCCCGTGCTGCGCGACCCGGCGAACCGTTCTGCATCAACGGCCATCGGCTTTGAGGTCGGGCAGCTTGACCCGTTGCAGGTAGACGAGCCATATTTGTGGAGTTTTGCGCCG
>DAOTTW010000089.1:0-16849 GCA_034437615.1 Anaerolineae bacterium
CCTCTCCCGACCGCCGCTACGCGGCTAGGAGAGGGGGAGGTACGCTGTTAAAAGCCCCTCTCTATCTGTGTCTGGGATAGTTAGGGAGAGGGGTTTGGGGTGAGGGCTGAGCAGTTACACCAAGACCGTTAAGCAACGCAAAACCAAGACCAAAACCGTTAAGCAACGTAAGACCAAGACCAAAACCGTTAAGCAACGTAAGACCAAGACCAAAACCGTTAAGCAACGCAAGACCAAGACCAAAACCATAAGGAACAAAACACCATATGACAGAGCAAATCATCAAACCCCGCGTATTCACAGGCGTGATCGGGGACCGCGAAATCAGCATCGAAGCAGGTAAGCTAGCCCAGCAAGCAGGCGGTGCCGTCACCGTGCGCGTGGGCGAAACAATGCTTTTCTGCGCTGCAACGATGTCAAAATCTGCGCGTGAAGGCATGAGTTTCTTCCCGCTCTCAGTCGATTATGAGGAAAAGCTGTACGCCGCAGGCCGCATCCCCGGCAGTTTCCAGCGCCGCGAGGGTCGCCCTTCTGACCGCGCCGTGCTGGTCTCCCGCGTGATTGACCGCACCCTGCGCCCGCTATTCCCGAAGAACATGCGCAACGAAGTGCAGATCATCCTGACATCGCTCTCGCATGACCAGGAGAACCACGTCGATATGCTGGGCGTCATCGCGGCCAGCGCCGCGCTGATGATCTCTGACATCCCCTGGAGCGGCCCGGTGGCGGGTGTGCGCGTCGGCTTGATCGACGGCGAACTGATCGCCAACCCGACGATTACGGAGATGGAAGAAAGCAAGCTGGACCTGCGCATCTCTGGTACGGAAGAAGCCGTGAACATGGTCGAATGCACGGCTGAAGAGGTGGATGAGGAAACGATGGTGCGTGCCTTCGAGCTAGCGCAAGAGGCCACCAAGCCCATCATCCAGATGTTGCGCGTGATGCGCGACGAAATCGGCAAGCCGAAAAACGAAATCGTAGAAGAAAAAGAAGACGAAGCCTTCGTTGAGGACGTGCGCCAGCGCACAGGCGCTGAGGTGCGTGAAATCGTCACCAGCACCAAGACGAAGGAAGAACGTGCCGACGCCATTGACGCGCTGCGTGATGCGGTTTTCGCGGAGTACGAAGCGAAGAACGCCGAACTGCCAGAGGACGCCGAGCCGATCACCAAGAAGAACGTCGTGCAGGCCGTCGAGCAGGTGTTGAAGGAAGTGGTGCGCGAGCGCATCCTGAACGAGGGCATCCGCCCTGATGAGCGCGACACAACCACCATCCGCCCGCTATCCGCAGAAGTCGGCCTGATCCCGCGTGTGCATGGCTCCGGCCTATTCCAGCGTGGCGAAACACAGGTGATGACCGTCGCCACACTGGGTACGCCGCGTGACTCGCAGACGTTGGATGGCCTGGACGCTGAGGACAGCAAGCGCTACCTGCATCACTACAATTTTCCACCCTTCAGCACGGGTGAAACGGGCCGCCTGGGTAGCCCGCGCCGCCGTGAAATTGGTCATGGCACCCTGGCGGAAAACGCGCTGCTGCCCATGATCCCTGATGAAGCCGAGTTTCCGTATACGATCCGCCTCGTCAGCGAAGTCATGAGTTCTAACGGCAGTACGTCGATGGCGAGTGTCTGTGGTAGTACGCTGGCGCTGATGGATGCAGGCGTGCCGATCAAGCGCCCGGTAGCGGGGATTGCGATGGGTCTCATCAAGGATGGCGAGCGTTACGCCGTACTGACCGACATCCAGGGCATGGAAGATCACCTCGGTGATATGGATTTCAAGGTCGCAGGCACACGAGATGGCATCACAGCGCTACAGATGGACATCAAAATCGCTGGCGTGACGGACGACATCATGCGGCAGGCGCTGGCCCAGGCCCGCGATGCCCGTTTGCAAATTCTGGATTTGCTGCTGGAAACCATCGCAGAGCCGCGCCCGGAACTGAACGACTATGCGCCGCGCATGATTACCATCAAGATCGACCCGGAAAAGATCGGGCAGGTGATTGGTCCAGGCGGTAAAAGCGTGCGTGCTATCCAGGAGGATACGGGCGTGCGTGTGGACATCGCAGAGGACGGCACGGTGTTTATCTCTGGCAGTGACGGCCCCTCTGTGTATGTGGCGAAGGACAGAATCCGCTCTATGACCGAGGAGGCTGAGCTTGGCCAGATTTACACGGGCAAGATCAAGCGCATCGAAAACTACGGTGTATTTGTGGAATTCCTGCCCAGTAAAGAGGGCATGGTGCACGTCTCACAGCTTGCCGACCATCGCATCGGGGCCATTGAGGAGGAATTCAAGGTCAACGACGAAATCATGGTGATGGTCACGGATGTAGACCCCGGTGGTCGCGTGCGCCTGAGCCGTCAGGCGGTGCTGGAAGGCTGGACGCTGGACGAAGCCCGTGAACGTGATCGCGGTACGGCCAACAAGGGCGGCGGCGGCAATCGCGGCGGTAGTGATCGTGGTGGTGGCAATCGCGGTGGTGGCAATCGCGGCGGTGGCAATCGCGGCGGCGGTGATCGTGGTGGTGGCAATCGCAGCGGCGGTGATCGTGGCGGCAATCGCGGCGGCGGTGATCGTGGTGGCAATCGCGGCGGTAGCCGTAATGGTGGCGACTAACGCAACGACTGATGTGTTTTTGCGTATGGGATAAGGTATAGGGTCAGCGTGCCGTATTCGGACGCCAAGAAGGGCGTCCCTACGGCTGAAAAGCATTGTACAGCCCGCTACGAAAAACGCACGACCACGCTAGTGTGTGATGCTATTCAAAGACCGGACCAGATAAAAAATGGAGGCGTAACCCTTGAGCCAGCCATCCGCATCCCAACCCATGCCCCGCACGCAGGCCACACCACCGGACGACTCCCCGGAGTGGAGTCCACGCACGAAGCGGACCGTCGCGTTACTGCTGCTGCTGGCGTTGCTCATCTTGGCGTACTTCGTGAGCGAGATCCTGCCGATTGTTGTTATCTCTGCGCTTTTGGCGTTCATCCTGAACCCGATTGCTACGTTGGTGGCTGGAACGGTGCTATCGCCCTTTCCGAAAAAGTCTCGGCGCAGCTTCGCAATTATCCTGACATTCGTACTGGTGCTGCTGGCACTCATCGCGGTGCTACTGCTGATTTTGCCTGTGCTTGGCCAACAGATACAGGAATTTTTGAGCAGCCTACCGCGATTATTGCGTAGCTTCGAGCAAGACATCGAGCGCGTGCTGAGCCAACCCATAACTTTTGGTGGCGAGCCGATTCTCATCAGCGGTGAGCCGTTCGTCCCGCTGGAGCGCCTGGCGGAGGTCATAGGCACCAGCGACCTCACACAGGCGATACAGCTTGGTGCGCTGGATTTAGAGGCCGCCCTGCAAACGGCGATCAATTCCGCGCCTATCCTGGGTGGGTCGGCGTTTAGCTTCCTGGGTGGGGCCTTTAACACGCTGATTAACCTCGTCTTCCTGATTATGATGACGTTCTACTTGCTCAAGGACGGCGGTTTGTTCATTCGCAGCGCTATCGACATCGTGCCGGATGAACAGCGCAGCGATGCAAGGCGGCTGGTAGGTGACCTGGGTTACGTCTGGAATGCGTATTTGCGCGGCCAGTTGATCTTGTGCCTGGTGATTGGCTTCGCCGTCTACGCCGCAGCGACACTGCTGGGGTTGCCGAACGCGCCGATCCTGGGCTTAATTGCGGGCTTGCTGGAATTCATCCCGAATATCGGGCCGTTTATCGCGCTCATCCCGGCGGCATTCCTGGCGCTTGTCTCGGATTCTTCGACGTTGCCATTTTTATCCGGTGTGCCCTTCATGCTGGTGGTGATCGTCGTATGGACGCTAATTCAAAACGTCGAAGCCGTTTTTCTGGTGCCGCGCATTATGGGTGATAGCCTGGACCTGCACCCCTATGTTGTGATCGTGGGTGTGATCGGTGGTGCTGCGCTGGCGGGTCCGCTGGGTGTGATTTTGGCCGCGCCGATGATCGCTAGTGGGCGTGTGGTGCTGACGTATGTTTATGGCAAGCTGACCGGACGACCACCCTTTGTCGAGCGTGAACCTAGCCCACCGTCACCGGGTCCATTGACACGCGCCATGATGAAGGGCTTGCGCTGGATGTGGGCGCGTATCCGCGAGCGTGCTAGCGCACCGCTGGACAAGCGCAAAAGCCACGAGACGCAGGAAGTGAAGTAGATCAGCGTGTCAGCGTGTCAGCAGCTCAGATGATTTGCGTAGGGATGCCATTATTGGCGTCCGCAGATGGCAGACACAGCAAGCCGTGTCCCTACGATCATGCAGGTTTGTTTTCGTCATCAGCGCTATCGAGCAAGAAAGATGAAAGCCACATGGCCGAGAAAAACAACAAGCCCAGCCCGTCACAGGATAACATCCCGACTGACGTGCTGGCCGAATCCGACAATTACCTGGTGTGGGTCAGTGATGAGCCGGATGGCGAGCGCGTCTATCATATCGAACTGGGCGCGGTGACGCTGCACTTCTTCCAGGAAGAATGGGATGAGCTTTCCGGGCTGGTCCTGGCCGCGACGGATAAGCTGACGTAGGGCTATGTATCGCCGACGTGATTTTATCCTGGCGGCGGCCAAGCACCTGCCCCCTAGCGCCGCAGCGTTGCACTTGCTGGATGTGGGCGGCGTGATGGTCGCTGATTTGCAAGACAAACGCGCTGACATTCAGGCCGAAACCGCGTCCGTCAACGTGGACGACTGGCATTATACAGCCGGTAGCATGGATGCGGTGCTGGCCTACGATACGGCGCTGCACGCTGATTTTCTGGACGCAGTTAGGGCCGTGATGCGTCCCGGTGGCCGCTTGATCGTCGTGAATCCGGTGGGTGCTGTAGAAGATGGCCACGTGCAGGCGCTAGAGCGTGCAGGCTACACGCGCATTCTGGTGGAGCCTGCGGTATTGGGCGCGGGTGTGCTGATACGTGGCGAGAAGCCGCACGTTAGCGACGACACCCATGCCCGCGTACAGGTCGCCGCCGCGCAAGATGCCGATACGCTGGATTTGGCGACGTATCGCGGGCGCTATGTGCATCTGCTGGTGCAGCAGACGCCCGACAAAGCCGCCTGGAAATTAGAGCCTGATGAAAAAATTCACTGGCAGGCCGTAGCCGCACAGCAGAACAGCACGCAATACCTGCTGGCGTTCAGCAGCCTGCCAAAAGCAGTGGCGTTTATGCAGCCTGCGGTGGTGCAGGGCGTTGTGCAGGATGTCAACAAGGTGGCCAAATTCAGCAAGGCGACGGCGGCAGGCTGGACCAGGCCCGTGCTGCTGAACCCGACGCTGGAGGCTGTGCAGGGCGCTAAGATTGTGCTGGTGGCTGTTGACCCAGAAAGCGCGGAAGCCAGCGACGAATGACGTGAAGTATACCCACGAAGCCTTTGACCAGCCATGACCCGCGATAAACTGCCCTTCCTTACGTCCGATGCAGGTGCACGCCTGTTAGCCGACCTCGCCCACGCTGATTTATCCGACGCGAACACGCTGGCCCTGCTCACGCGCCTGCGCCAATCCTATGACGCGGACCATGCCGCCGCCGCGCTGACGCTGGCCCGTTTGCGACAACGCGCTACAGCCAAATTCGGGGACGATGCCCACAAGCTGTTTTTCACGCCTGCCGCGCTGGAACAAGCCAGCGACCCACAGGTTAGGCACTATCGGGCAGCCATCGCAGACGGCAAACGTGCGCTGGATGTGTGTTGCAGCCTGGGGACCGATAGCATCGCGCTGGCGCGTGCCGGGGCCAGCAGCGTGCTAGGGCTGGATAACGACCCGCTGCGCATCGAAATGGCCAAATGCAACGCTGCGGCGCTGGACCTGCCCATAGATTTTCGCGTGCAGGATGTGACGCAGGGCGTGCCAGCTAGCTACGATCTGATCTTCTACGATCCAGCACGGCGCGATGCAGGCGGCAGACGCCTGCACGCTGTCGAAGCCTATCAGCCGCCCCTATCGCTGGTGAACACGTGGCAGGCAGATATGCTCGCCGTGAAGTTATCGCCGGCGGTTGATCTGGCACAGCTAGCAGACTATGGCGGCCTGACGGAATTCATCAGCGTGGCCGGTGATCTGAAAGAGGCTGTGCTGTGGCTCGGACGCGCAGAACCCGGCACGCTGGCGACGCGCATTGCAGATGGCCAGGTGATGCACTGGCGGCGCGACCATACGCCGAATGTCGGCTTATCTGCGCCGCGTGGCTGGCTGCTGGAACCGGACCCGGCGCTTTTGCGTGCTGGTTTGGTGCAGGATGTGGCTGAGGCGTTGCAGGGGTGGTTGCTGGATGAGACGATAGCCTACATCACGACGGACGCACAACCGGATTCTGCGTGGGTGCGGGCCTGGCAAATATGGGATTGGCTGCCATTTAACCTGAAGCAGCTACGTGCTTACCTGCGCGAGCGCGATATTGGCCGTGTGACGGTTAAAAAGCGCGGCTTTCCCATGTCGCCAGATGAACTACAAGCCAAGCTCAAGCTGAAACCCAAGCGGGCTGATAAGCGCTGCACGCTGGTGCTGACGCGACACGCGGGCACGCCGATTGTGCTGGTATGCGCGGATTTTGTGCCGGAATAAGCGCCGCACCGATGGGGCGTCCGCCAACCTGCCCCGCACCCACACAGATGCAATTGATTGATTTATGCGCCGCAGGTCGTATAATGAGTGTGCGACAGGCCGCATTTGTGGCCTGTTTTGCTGCCTAGACCCATCAAACCAAAACCAAGCAGATTAAAGAGAGTAAAACACGATGACAGACCGGGGAAGCTGGGAGCCGCGCCAGCATAGATTGCTCACATGGCAGGAGGTCGATAAGATTATTGATATTCTGCTACCACAACTCAAGTCAGTCGGCCCGTTCGACGCAATGGTGATGATTACGCGGGGCGGCGTTATCCCTGGTGGGTTGATTGCGGAGGCGCTGGACATCCGGCATTTACTGACGGCGGCGGTGGATTTTCCGTCTACCGAGGTCGGCGGGCTGATGGCGTGGCCGTCGTTCTTGCAATTTCCAGATCGCTCGTTGTTGGATGGCCGCCAAACGCTGATTGTGGATGATGTATGGGGCAGCGGGCGCACTGCTACGAGTGTGCGGGAGCGCGTCGTATCCTCTGGTGCGAGTGCCTTTACCTGTGTGCTGCACTTCAACCCGTATCGCTCGCTATTCACCAGGGCACGCCCGGATTATTACGGCGAGGCCACCGAAGCCTACATCGTGTATCCCTGGGAAGTGGACCGGGGCTTATATGGCCTGGGCAGTGAAACACCATCGCCGGAACCGCAGCCAAATTAGTTTAATAGCACATTGACGGCAGCTAAATTTGCACGATGCGAGACTGTGATTTAAACTAATGTCGAACGTAACCGACGAATAGAGCAAGGCGCGTCGGGTGAAGCATTTAGTTGTGGTCTATCGCAAAGGTGCGCTGCATTTACAATGAGTGACAAACCCATCCGCAACGACGACTCCGAAGAGGATTTCGCGTCCATGCTCGAGACGTCGTTTGTCTACGCCTACACACCACCACGTCGCGGCGAAATTCGCACGGCGACGATACTGCAAATAGAAGACCGTGAAATCATCGTAGACCTGGGTGCGAAGCAGGACGGCATCGTCACGCACCAGGATATTGAACGCATGGACGATGAATTTCGTAGCAGTCTTACCGTCGGGGAAGATGTGCCGGTGTATGTGATTACACCGCGTGACGCCAACGATAATTTGATCGTGTCGATCAATATGGGCTTGCAGCGCTATGACTGGGAAAAAGCCGGCGAACTGCTGCAATCTGAGGATGCTGTCAAGATTATGGTGACAGGCTTCAATAAGGGCGGTGTGCTCGTGCGCTGGCGTCGCCTAGAAGGGTTCATCCCCAGTTCACACCTGACATCGACCAGCGCAACGGCGGACCGCCGCGACGCCATGAGTGAACTCATCGGCGAACAGCTAGAGGTCAAGGTCATTGAGGTGGACCAGGACCGCCGGCGCTTGATCTTCAGTGAGCGTGAAGCGCAGCGTGAATGGCGTGCCCGCCAGAAGGCGCGGCTGCTGGCCGAACTGAAAGAAGGCGATGTCGTCAATGGCACGGTCACGGGCCTGCGAGATTTCGGGGCCTTCGTCAATATCGGCGGCGCAGATGGCCTCATCCACGTCAGTGAATTGGCATGGCATCGCGTAGACCATCCACGTGACATCCTCAAAATTGGCGACAAAATCGAAGTACACGTGCTCAACCTGGATCGTCAGAGTAACCGTATTGCGCTCAGCCGCAAGCGCCTGCTGTCTGATCCCTGGGACGATGCCGAACAGCGCTATCATGAGGGCCAGTTGATCGAAGGCACCGTCACCAACGTGGTTGATTTCGGGGCGTTCGTAGCGCTGGACGATGGCCTGGAGGGGCTGCTACACCTGAGCGAAATGGGCGACGGGTCGCTGAAGGAGCCACATTCGTATGTACAGAAGAATGACCGTCTGGCGCTGCGCATCAGTCATTTAGAGCCGGAAAAGCGCCGCGTCGGTTTTACGCAGCGTTGGGGCACAGAATTGGGTGACACGCCGCCGGATGCCGCCGATGGCGATGCTGGTGCGGGGCCTGGGGTGATAGACGATGCCGACGTGCCTGCCGCGTCATCGAGTGCTGGGGATGCAGACGCCGCTGAAGGCGCGGCGAACTAGCTGGCGTTGTCGTTTGGCCAGTGATGTCGTTGTGTAGTGTTGCCTGCCAGTCCACATAACCGTTTATGTGACGAAAATAGGCTGCTTTTGGTCAAAAATGCCCGAAAAGAGCGTTTTTCATCGCAAAATTGGCCAAATCTGGGGGAACGGGTCGTTGACAAAGCTATAGCCGCTCTGTATAATGCCCGCGTTTTTCGGGAGATGTGCAAATTTCCCCCAAAACCCCGGAACAGGCGTTATTCCGGGTCATTTATTGCACAATCTGGAAACAGCATACGCCCACACAACTGTAGGGGCCTAGCGGCCTTACAGGACGATTTAAGTGTGTTCGGTACTGTCTTCCTCAATCATATGTTTATAAGTCAGGGAGTAATTATCAGGATGCAGACGGATATTCCACGCCAAGAACAGGCCGAGGAAACCGATTTCGCGACGATGCTCGAAGCGTCGCTAGCGGAAAGCCGGCTGGAACGTGGTGATATTGTCCGGGGCACCGTCCTATCTATCGATCAGCAGGGCTTGATCGTTGATGTAAGCTGGAAGCATGACGGCATCGTCTCGCGCCAGGACATCGAACGGATGGGATTATCGGTGGGGGATTTCGACGTGGATGAAGAGATCGACGTTGCAGTGGTTCGCCTGGATGACTTGGAAGGCAACCTCGTATTGTCGGCGTCACAGGCGAAGCAAAACGAAGATTGGCAGCGTGCTGAAGGGCTGCAAGAGCGTGACGAGGTGTGGCGCGGTGAAGTCGCAGCAGCCAACAAAGGCGGCCTGATCCTGCCCTTTGGTAACCTGCGCGGCTTTGTTCCGGCCAGCCATGTCGCGGATTTGCCGCGTGGTATGAACGAGGAAGACCGCGTTCGCCTGTTGGAAAAGATGGTCGGGGAAGCGATCAACATCAAGGTGATCGAAGTCAACCGCAAGCGCCGCCGTCTGGTCTTTAGCCAGCGCAACGCAGAGCGCGAAAACCGCAACGCTCGTAAAGAGCAACTGCTCAACGCCCTCAACGAAGGCGATACGCGCAAGGGCATGGTCAGTGGCCTGTGCGATTTCGGCGCTTTTGTCGATCTGGGGGGCGCTGATGGTTTGATCCACATTTCGGAGTTGGCATGGCATCGCGTGCGGCACCCAAGCGAAATCGTCAACGTTGGCGAGCAGGTCGAGGTTCATGTGTTACACCTGGACGAAAACGGCAAGCGCATCGGCCTCAGCCTGAAACGCTTACAGCCGAACCCCTGGTCGCTGGTCAACGATATGTACCATATTGGCCAATTGGTCGAGGGTACTGTGACCCGCGTAGAACCATTCGGCGCGTTTATCAACCTGGAACCGGGTATCGAGGCGTTGCTACACGTCAGCCAGATTGCCGACGAGCAGACCACCGACCCACGCCAGCATCGCGACCTGTACGAAGGTAATTTACTGATGACGCGGGTTATCAGCATCGAAGCCGAAAAGCAGCGCCTGGGCCTGAGCCTGAAGGAAGTGACGAAGGCCGAGCACGATCAATGGCTAGAAGGCCGCCAGCAGGCCGCCGAAGCGATGAACAGCACACCAGAAGCAACGTCAGAGCAGGCAGTGGTTGCGGCGGGCGAAGCCGAACCCGCAAGCTGAGTGTTGCGCTGCTTGTAACGAATATCGTTTGTCGCGCTGCGCCCCTGCGCGTCCGCTAGTGCCGCAGCGCGAACGATTACGCAACGTTTTAGCGGGATGGCCTATATGCCCGCACAAACCACGTGTGGCCTTTTGGTCGGTTATGCACTATAATCGACGTACAATTTTGTAAGCACCAAATGACGAGGTAGCAAACCTTACATGGCATCTGTCAAATTGAAACCCGGTGAATCCCAGGAGCAACTGCTGCGCCGCTTCCGTAAGCGTGTGACCAATGCAGGCATCCTGAGCACAGTGCGCCGCAAACGCTGGCACATCTCTAAGAGTGAACTCCGTCGCATCGAGAAAAAGAAAGCTATTCGCCGTGCGCGCCGTCGGCAGCGCAAGGCAGCCGCACGCGGTGGGTTGTAAGCGCTGAGCTTGCGGCCTGAAGCCAAGTGACATAGTTAACGGGCCGTTGCTACAGTGTGTAGCAACGGATTATTTGTTTACGCACGATCTATAGTTAGACCACAGAAAGGGTTATATGCCTAAGCAAGATGAGAAGATCGAAGTAGAAGGTACAGTTGTCGAAGCGTTGCCCAATACACAGTTCATCGTGGAATTGGAAAACGGGCATCGCATCCTCGCTTATTTATCCGGCAAGATGCGCAAATATTACATCCGCATCCTGCTCGGTGACCGCGTGAAAGTCGAATTGACGCCGTATGACATGGAAAAAGGGCGCATCACCTACCGCCACCGCGATAACCGCCAGCCTGAGTCGTAAGCACAGCCAGCATTCGTACGTAGGGACATGCGATGGCAACGGCGAACGTCCCATCAGACAGGTTATCGGATGTCCCTACAAGTCGCTTATTGTGGTTTTTCGCCCCAATGCACGGCAGACGTACCAAACATGAACGTCTGGTAGCCCACGTTGACATAGCCTGCTTCGCGCATCAGTTGTGCGAGTTCGTCCGGCGTCTTGAACGCCTGTGTGGATTCCGGCAGGTATTGATAGGCATCCACCGCCGCAGGCCCACCGATCAAACGCCCCAGCACGGGAATCCCGAAATTTAGATACAGCAGGATAAACGGCTTCATGATGCTATTGGGCGGTGGGCTGGTATCCAGAATCACGATGCGCCCGCCCGGTTTGAGCACGCGCATCTGCTCGCCTAGCGTCTGCATGATGTCCACCACATTACGCACGAGATAGCCCGATAGTGCCGCGTCAAAATACGCATTCGGGAACGGCAGTTGCATGGCATCCGCGCCCGTCCAGCGCACCTGTGGCCCACCGGGTAATTTCTGGCCCACATGCATCATCGGTAGCGCAAAATCCGCGCCGACGACCTGCGCATCTGGGTGTTGCTTGTTCACTTCAAAGGCGATGTCGCCGGTACCCGTCGCTAAATCCAGCACCTTTGCATCACGCGGCAGTTCTGCTTGTTGCACCAGAAAGCGCCGCCAGCGCACATCTTGCCCGGCGGTCATGACGCGGTTCATCAGGTTGTAGCGCTTTGCGATGCGCCCGAACATATCCTGTACGTAATGAGAGCGCTCGTTGCCCTGTAGTTGTGCCATTGTGCGTCCGTTGTTGTTCAGTCGATATTGAATGTATCGTACAACACGATGCTGAGGTGGGTATGAGGCTTGTATTTCAGTCAGGCAAAACAAAGAAGGCTAGCAAGGCAACGATCAGACCCGTCACACCGAGCAAGGCTTGCAGAGCAGGCACTGCGCCACTTGGGTTGATTAGAAGCGTTTCGATCAGAGGACTGGAGAATGCACCACCCAAGAAAATCAGGAATTCACGCAAGCCACGAAATCGTTTAGGCCGAATGTTGCGGACATCAAGCCAAGCTTCATTCACATGCACAGCTTGGATACGTTCGCGCTTGTTGATAGCCTTGATGCGTGCCTGCGTCAGCAAATCGCCATAGAATTGTGTTGTGTAATCGCCCATTAGGGTTTGTGCGTCAGCATCAATGGCACGTTGCGTTTCTGTTGCTTGTTCCTGTGCCATCAGCCGAGCAACCTCTTGATGTCATATATTGCTTTGGCGCGTTGCCAAGCGAAGTATGTATGATTCGAGGCTATGAACTCTTCTCTGATATACTTAAGCATAGCATTCATACAGTGCTGATAAAGCGCACCAATACTAAACGGCAGTGATATAGCAATAACAATCGCAAAAAGCCGCACAACAAGCCCCTGTTCAGATGGCAAGGCCAGTGATGGATGCACGCAAACAAGCATCAAGCCTAACGATACGAAGGGTAAACCAAAGGCCAATACCCAGCGGAGCCGATGTAGTGTGATGTAACGTCGCATCAAGGGTTCTGTAGCGCTAAAGTCCAGCGAGATTTGTCCGAGCAGGTTATCATTTGGACTTTCCCAATTTGTGACAATTTCTTCAACTATATCTTGGAATACATCTTGTGCCGTAACCCGCGCAGCCTCAGATGAATTCTTTAGTTCTTGTGTATCTTGAACGTTTTTCATCTTGTGTGCCTTGTCTCAATATGCACATAAGTATAGCAACCCCACTGCTTACTGTCACGACTCCCCACTCGTTTAGAACGCCCTATCGCGCTACAATGACGCATGATTTAGCGGTAGACAAACAGTAAACCGATGGCCTACGAACCTTCCGAAAATATCAAGACCATACTCGACAACCTGCCGACGCAGCCCGGTGTTTACATCATGAAGAACAAATCCGGGCGCATCATCTACATCGGCAAGGCGAAAAGCCTGCGGGCGCGTGTGCGCAGTTACTTCACGGTGAACGCCGACGGACGCCACAAGACCATTCAGATGCGCAATCAGGTGACGGATATTGATTACATCCTGACTGATAGCGAGGTAAAGGCGCTCATCCTTGAGGAAAACATGATTAAGAAGCATCAACCGCGCTTCAATATCAGCCTCAAGGACGACAAGCGCTACCCATACATTCGCATCACGTGGCAAGATGACTTCCCGAAAGTGGAGACGACGCGGCGCGTAGAAAAAGACGGAGCGCGTTACTTCGGGCCATATACAGCGATGTGGGCCGTGCAGAATACGCTGCGGGTGCTGCGCAAGGCTTTTCCGTATCTCACATGTGACCGCGACATCAGCGGACAGGACGAACGCGCTTGCCTGTTTCACGATCTGAAGCTGTGCAATGCGCCCTGTATCGGCAATGTGGACCGTGAAGCGTATCGCGGCATGATTAAAGAACTGATGGATGTGCTTAGCGGCAAATCTGATGATGTGATGAAGCGGCTAGAGGGCGAGATGTTGGCCGCATCGGAAGCGCTGGAATTCGAGAAGGCGGCGTCCATCCGTGACCAGATCAACGCGATAAACTTCATCACGACGCGCCATATGGCCGTCAGCCCGAAGATGACCGACCATGATGTGATCGCGCTGGCCCGCGAGGATAACGACACGGTGGTGCAGATTATGTTTATCCGCAATGGCAAACTGATCGGCAGCGATTCGCGCTCAGTGGATAACGCCGATGAAGAAAGCGACGAGACGATTTTGGAGCAGTTCATCACGCAATTCTACGCGGATATGTCCGAGGTGCCGAAAGAACTGCTGCTGCCTGATGAAATCGAGCAGGCACGTATTATCGAGCGCTGGTTGCAGGATAAGCGCAATGGCAATAAAGTCAGCATTACCGTGCCAAAACGCGGCCAGAAGAAGGAATTGGTGCAGATGGCGCACCGCAACGCCACCGAAGCGCTACGCATGATGCGTGCCCAATATGAGGCCGACACAACCAAGCAGGAAGAGGCACTCGCTGAATTGCAGGCGGAACTGAAGCTACCGCGCATCCCCAACCGCATCGAATGCTACGACATCAGCACCACACAGGGCACAGCGATCACCGCAAGCCGCGTGGTCTTTGTGCAGGGTGTGCCGCGCAAAAGCGAATACCGCCGCTTCAACATCCGTAGCGTGACGCATGGCGGCCCCGATGATTTCCAGTCGATGCGCGAGGCGCTGACGCGCCGCTTCACACGCTGGCAGAACGCGCAGGCGACCCCACAGGACGAGGCTGTGCGGCCTGATGGCAAAGACAAAGACGAGACGTGGCGCTTATTGCCGGATTTGCTGCTGATTGATGGCGGTAAGGGGCAGCTTGGCGTCGCCGTCGAGGTGCTGGCAGCGTTCGGCCTGACGGAGCGCGTGCCCGTCGCGGGTTTGGCCAAGCAATTTGAAGAACTCTTCCTGCCCGGTCAACGTGACGCTATTCTGCTATCGCGGCGCAGTCCGGCGCTGTATCTGGTGCAGCGCGTGCGTGATGAGGCGCACCGCTTCGCCATCACCAGCCATCGCAAGCGCCGTGACAAAGCGGGCATGTCTAGCCGTTTGGAGCAAGTGCCCGGCATCGGCCCAAAAAAGCGCAAGGCACTGCTCAAGCATTTCGAGCATTCCATCAAGAATATCAAAAACGCCAGCATAGACGATCTGATGCAGGTACCCGGCATCAACAGAGAACTGGCGCAGGCCATTGTGAGTCATCTGGATTAACTTATGCAACGTGAATATAAAAATGTCATCTTCACCAAGCACGCCCTAGAACGCATCCGCAAGCGCCGCATGTCGCAAGATATGATCGTGCAGGCCATCAAGGGACCAGAGCGCGATTTCATCGAGGAAGACGGCGACACGCGCTTCATCCGCGATGTAAACGGGCGGCAGGTGCATGTCGTCGCGCATTACCTGGACGATGAGCGCAAGTGGCTGGTCAAGACGACGTGGGTGCGTGGCGAAGACGACGTTAAACCACTGTGGCAACGGGTGCTGCTGCTGCCTGTGCGTTTAATCAGACTGGCATTCAAACGCCGTTAGACCCTGCGACCAAAACCTGCTATGCTGCGTATGAGATACTAAGTCAATGAGACACAGCAAGCGTAGAGAACAGAGCAAAACGACATGACGAGCGGAAACGGCGACACAAACAAAAACAACGCTGGCCTGGATAAGGCGCAAATACTCGATCAACTGGCGGTAACGCTACAGGACGGCGATAAGAAGCAGGCTTTTCTGGATGATCTGCAATATGCGGTGCGCTACTACATCGAAGAGCAAGGTAGCGATGTGCTGACAATCGTCGAACGCGACGACAACGGCGACATTCATCAGGTGTGGCGCTTGGCGGCCTCCGGCGATTACATCGAGCGCCTGCTGGCATTCCTGCGTAACGATGATTACCGGGGCCGCAAGCTGGATTCCACGCTGACGGACCCCATTATTGAGGTCGTCGTGAAGAAGTTCGCACGCTTCTACGAGGCCAACGGCGCACACATCGCCCGCACGCTGCTACAAGACCGTAGGTTTACCGAAAAGCTGGTTGAAAACGTCGTAGATCAGCACACCGAACTCAATGCCCGTTTGCGGCGGCGTGCCATTCAGGTCATCACCGATGAATTGCAAGCACAGCTACGGAGTCGCTCCGGCGAACTGGTATCCGCGACCGCCAGCGCCACCGCCACCAAGCAAATCGCGGTGATTCTGGATGAGCAGCTCGCCTATCAGATACAGGGCCTGGTGCTGAAGGTCGTGGCGCTGCCTGTTATTAATCAGATGTTGCTGTTTGTGATCCGCAAGTTCATCGTCAGCACGATCTTGTATAGCGTGATTCGCTTCTTCGCGGTCAAGCTGGGGGTCGGCATCGGTGGCGCGACCATGATCTTCCTGTTGCCGATTATCGCGCTGTGGATTGCCCGTGACATCGCCAACTTCCCGACGGAGTTGGGCCGTCAGGTCGGTGAGCAGGTGCGCGAGCAGCTTAACGAGCATTACGACGAGATCAACCGCTATGTGATGTCGGAGGTCTACGACGAATTCACCCGCGTGAGCATCGAGCAACTGACCGAGGGGCTGGCCAATGACGAGGACCTCAAGACCTTCATTGATGTGCTGGTGGATGAAGAGGACGAGGATATTGACCTGGAATAGCGGCTAGGCGTCGGCTTTTGGTGGGTGCCAGCCAGCACTCACCCAATTGCGTCTTGTTGTTGTGTGGTAACTGCTTAGCCCTCACCCCAAACCCCTCTTCAGGGGTAGGTATTTCGGCGGACGTGCCATTGCACGTCCCTACACAGCCGTTTTGGACCGTAGGGACGCCATTCTTGGCGTCCGGGGCGGTGCAAACCGCCATAAAATACGATCAAACATCAAATACCTACCCCTGAGACCCCTTAAGGGGGCTATGGCACGCTGCGTACAGCCTGCTTGAGCAGGCCTGTCCTTACCGGAGCCGGACGTTTTAACGTCTGGCGACTGAGCGTGGGACATGTACCTGAGTCGTTACTACCAGTGCCCGGCCTCTGAAGGGTCACAGTCGTTCATGAAAGGTCTTTAGTGGCGCGCCCGACCCAGATATAGATGGTGCGTCCGCCACGCAGAAACGACGAAAAACCAAATATCTACCCCTGAAAACGACGCACCACACCCCAGCCATCAAGCTGAAAAGCCGTATCTAACGTGACATGCTTTATTCGGTCTGTGCTACAATACACTTCTGACAATGAGTGAGTTTATGCATACCCAATAAGG
>DAOTTW010000090.1:0-2951 GCA_034437615.1 Anaerolineae bacterium
TACGTCCCTACACAATTGCTAGCGCGTGACACGATCAAACAGGGCGTTGGCATAAAAGCCGTTTTTCAGGTGGACGTAGAATGCACGCCACGCCGGACGTTGTGCAAGCATCGGCAACAAAGCGCTGAGCAGGGTCACACTGCCGAAGGCAATCACGGCGATGAGCATTGCGATTGTCGCCGCTGCGTCCGGTGTCGGGAAGACAGCCACAGCGCTGCCCAGTATCGCCGCCGCCGATAGTTCGAGCGCGAAGAAAGCCAGCGTCACCAGCACCGCCAGCAACCCCGTGCGGCCAATCACGTAAAGCGGCGCTTTGCCCGTTGTGCCTTTCACCAGCAGGTAGGCCACTGCCATCACGAAAATCGCGCCGAGGGCGGTCTCGCCGGGGCGCTTCAGCGGGTCGATGCCGACCAACGCCGCAATCAGCAGGAAAATGCCCAGCGATAGCAACAGGTTTGCCAGCACGCTCAAGGGATGCGGCACCGTATCCAGCTTTTGCTTGCCCGTGCTCTGCACATACTCTACGACGCTGCCGGACGACAAAAATGCGTGGGCTTTATAGCAGGAATGGGCGATCAGGTGCATAATCGCGACACTATGCGCACCGAAACCGCACAGCATCAGCATGAAGCCCATGTGCGCCGCGCTGGAATACGCCAGCGACACCTTCACGCTGCTCTGCGTCACCATCGCAGATGAGGCGAAAATGGCCGTGAAGCCACCAATGAAAATCAGCAGAATCAGCGCGGGTGTGGAGAGAAAGACGAGTTCACCGAAGCGCACGATCAAGAAGGTGCCTGCGTTCAGCAACCCGGCATGGAGCAGGGCAGAGACAGGCGTCGGCGTCTCCATGACTTCCAGCAGCCAACCGTGAAACGGGAACATAGCGGATTTCAGCGCCGCAGCAAGCACCAGCAGCACCGCTGCAATGCCGACCCCTGCGGGCGCATTGCCTGCGGCAAGCGCGTCGTTGGCTGCGGCATGGATCGCGCCTAAATCCGCTGTGCCAAAAGCCTGCGCGACCAGCAGCGCGGCGACGATCATGCAGAGGTCCCCTAAACGGGCCACGATAAATTTTTTGCGGGCGGCGCGGATAGCGCGTGGGCGCTCTTTATAAAAGAGCAACAACTGATGCAGCGCTAAACTTGTGCCAACCCATGCCAGCACCAACTGCCACAAATTACCGGAAAGCACCAGCAGCAGTACCGCAGCAAGCGTCAGATATAAACGCCGCAGGAAAGCCGCTTGGCGTGCGTCACCGTCCAGGTAGTTGCGGCTGAACTGGATCAGCAACGCGCCCAAAAACGTCACCAGCCAGCACATAGCGATACTCAAGGCATCCAGCCGCAGCGTGATGCCGATGTCGTCAACGCCTAGCAAGGGGCTGACCAATGGCCCAGAGGCGAAAACGAAGCCAGCCAGCAGCACGGACAAGATAAATGTGCTGCTGGCGACAGCGCGGCCAGCCGTAAACAGGCGCTTAACTGAGCCGCGCATGAGCCACGCGGTCAAGATCAACGACAGCGGCATCAGGTAGGCGATGAATGCCAGTGGATTGACTGTGGCTGTATCCATTGTTCGACCTTTCTATCAAGAATGTCATCAAGAATGTCATCAAAAATGTCATCAAAAATGTCGTCAAGGGTGTCATCAAGACGACAGAAGATACCATGCAAATTCGCATCTGGAAAATATATACTTTAGTCGCTATCGTTCGTTTGAACAGAAATCAGTTAAAGTCATGTTAAATTATCATCACCTGCGTTACTTCTGGATTGTGGCGCACGAAGGCAGCCTGACACGTGCAGCGAAGAAGATCAGCATCGCGCAATCGGCACTTTCTATGCAGATCAGCACGCTAGAAGCCTATCTCGGCCAGCCACTTTTTGAGCGCACAGGTCGTAAGCTGGTCCTGACCGAAGCCGGACATGTCGCGCTCGACTTCGCGGATTCGATTTTTGCGAAAGGCGACGAATTACTAGGTACTTTGAGAAAACTAGAGCAGCCGAAACAGAATGTACTGCGTGTTGGTGCGCTGACGACGCTATCGCGCAATTTCCAGATTGGTTTTCTGGGGCCAGTGTTGGCGGATTCGGGTGTTGAGGTCACGATACAATCCGGCACGCTAGATAAGCTGTTAGATAGCCTGGGAAACTACCAGCTCGACATCATCCTCTCGAATGTCATGCCGCCGCGCAGTGAAAACACGCGCTGGGTCGCCCACGCCATCGACACGCAGCCTGTCAGCTTGATCGGGCGACCTGAGCCACCCCGCGCACATCTACCGCTTGAAGCACTTTTGCAGCATGAAGCCCTGGTATTGCCGACGACACAATCCAGCATTCGCATTGGCTTCGATGCCCTGGTGAATCGGCTTGGGGTTCAGCCGCACATCGTCGCACAGGTCGATGACATGGCGATGCTGCGCCTGGTCACACGCGAACACAGCGGTTTGGCCGTCGTGCCGCCGATTGTGGTCAAGGACGAGCTAGATGCCGGGGTATTAGTCGAGATTGCTAAGCTACCCGGTCTTGTTGAAACGTTTTTTGCCATAACGCTTGACAGACGTTTCCCGAACCCGCTATTGAGCGACATATTGCCACGAGATGTATCGGCCTAGTGTGAACAACGGAGCAGAAAGTGATGCTAAGCAAGCCTACAATGAGCGACTGCGTTGACAGAGTGGGCGACTTATGTTGAGCCTACTTGGTAGCATCACAAGAAAACGTGGACGGTGAAAATAGGTAGTCGTTATGGCGGCTGACGCCACCCCGGACGCCAAGAATGGCGTTCCTACGGTTTCGGGTTTTGTGTGTATTGGGTGACTGGGTGCCACAACGATACTCGCGGACATGGGCATGGCGCTATTGGTCACACTCAACGGGATGCGCCCCTGCGCTTGCGCAAAGCAACCAGGTAAGGTGTGATCCAGCTTGTTTGTGGATTGAGAT
>DAOTTW010000091.1:0-33051 GCA_034437615.1 Anaerolineae bacterium
CTCAGTCGCCAGACGTTAAAACGTCCGGCTCCGGTACCGACAAGCCTGCTCAAGCAGGCTGTATGCAGCGTGCAATAGCCCCCTTCAGGGGGGTTGGCCCTGCGGAAGCCGCTGGCTTTAGCCAGTGGCGACACACACAGGCTGGCCTGAGTAGTTAGCTGAAATGCTGACAAGCTGACCCGCTACTACAGCTTCAGGTGGGCGACGGCTTTCACGAGGCGGCCCAGCCAATGCCCACTGGCCATCTGTTGACGTAACTGCTCGGTGGCCAGCACCGCGTTCGTTGTGCCTAGCGTCGGGTAGACCTTCGGCGTCAGGGCAGCATCACGCACATAACCCTTTTTGCTGAGGATGGCCACCCATTCGTTGAGCATTTCCCCAGCGTTGTGACCGACCAGCGTTGCACCCAGCAATTTGCCGTTTTTGCGATGCACCAACTTCACGAAGCCTGCTGCTGCGCCCTCGGTCATGGCGCGGTCAGCGCGGCTCAGCGGCAAGCGTGTGATCTGCACATCGCGGTGTTTTGCACGTGCAGCGGCTTCTGTCAGGCCAGCGTGCGCCACTTCCGGGTCGGTAAACGTCGCCCACCACCCGAACGGCTTTATGCCTTTTACGGGCACGAGCAGTAGCATACTGAGCAGCGCGTTTGTCGCCTGTGATGTGGCCTGATGTGTGAATTGTGGGCCACCTGCGGCATCCCCGGCTATAAAGATGTGCTTCTGGCTTGTGCGCAGATACTTGTTGATAGTCGGCACGCCGTCCGTGTGTTGGATGCCTGCGGCGTCCGGGTTCAGATTACGAATGTCGGGCCGTTTGCCGATGGCTAGCAGCAGATGTGTGCCGTTGATGCGCCTGCCGCCCTCTAATTCAACGCAGAGGTCGCCTACGGTGCCGGATGCAGACTTGGCCGGGGTGCCGAGTTCAAGTTGTACGCCTTCTTTGCGCAGCACATCCATGATGAACTGCGCGGCCTCGTCGTCATCGCGGGGCAGTAAGCGTGCTTTGTTGCTGATGAGCGTGACCTTGCTGCCCAGACGATTGAATGCCTGCGCTATTTCTGTACCGATCGGGCCACCACCGACGATTAACAGGTGCTCCGGTAATGCTTGCAGTTCAAACAGATTTCTGTTCGTCAGGTAGGGCACATCCGCAAAGCCTGCTGACAGGTTATTGTTAGCGCCTGTAGCCAATAGGATGTACTTGCCGCGTAGCGTCTCGCCTGTGTCGAGCTGTAGCGTGTGTGGGTCGCTGAATCGTGCGGTAGCCGTATAGACATCAATGCCGCGTTCACGCAATGCATCCTCGGATTCTTCATGGTAAATGCTGTGTATCGTCTGTTGTATACGTTGCATCAACGCCGGAAAATCAACGTGTACAGCCCCTACATGAATGCCCATAGCCTGGCCGTTACGCGCCTCGTGTACTTTGCGTGCGGCTGCAATCAGCGTTTTGCTGGGAATGCAGCCATACCAGGTGCATTCGCCGCCCGTGTGCTCTTTTTCGACCAGGGCGACGCGCACATCCAGCACCGTAGCCGCTTCAGCGGCGGTCAGGCCAGCGGACCCGCCACCGACGACGATCAGATCATAGGGTTTTGTCATTTGGGACATATTGCGCCATCCAGTTGTTATGTCTGCAATTTTAGGGTGCGTTGGTGGCTTCCAGGATGAACAGCGGCGATGATTCCAGGCCGACCACTGCAATCAGGTAATGGCGGCCCGCACCAGCAGTCAGACTGCCGACGTTCAGGTTGATGCTGCCTGTTTGCGAAGTCATGCTCAGGTCGTATTCCTGTGCGATCACGTCAACCGTCGCGTAGCCGTCGTTCGCGCCTGCAAATTGCGGATAGAAGAGGTTTTCAACCAGCAGCGCGTCGTTGGCTTGCAGGCTCACACTTTCGTCAAACGGTAGGGCATGGAAAACGCTGATGCGTGCTTCACCCTCTGCTGTTGGGTTGGGGTTCTCATTGACCAGTTGTAGGCCGAACGTCCCCTGATCCAGCACGCCAACGGCTGATACAAGGTTAACCGAATCCGCTTCAATAGGCACTTCTACATCCAGGATGCTTTCTGTGGGCGTGGCACCCGCTGCGACTACCTGCACCTCATACATGTCGGCGTTCACATCCATGTATTCGCCAATTGACGGGAAGGCCAGATCGCGCACAGCCAGCGTGCCGTTCAGGTAGATGTCAACCGGTGGTGCGCCGGGTGCGAAATGTGCAACGCGCAATTTTGCCACGCCTGCACCCACGTTTATGACAGTCATATCATCGTCGCTTGCTGCGGTGAATGCTGCGATGTCGGTGGTGACGAGCACGAACTGCGGGTTGGCTGCGGTGCCGACTGCCGCAATGAAGTAATTGCGGTTATCACCTGTTGCGATGTCCTCAATCGAGAAGATTTCTGTGCCACTCTCGCTCAGCGTCGTGGAGATGTCATATTCTTGCGCAACCACGTCAATTGTTGCGAAGCCGTCGCCGCCTTCAACGAGGGTATCCGGGTAGGCGAGCAATTCTACGAGCGCTTCACCGTTCGCGCTGACATCCACCGGGGGCGCATCCTGAATGGCATGAAAGACGCTGAAACGGGCCTCACCCTCACGGGTCGGCGCGTAGTTTTCTTCGATGACCTGCGCGGTCAGCGTGTTGTTCTCGACAAGGCCGAGAGCCGCAATCGTCAGGAAGTCGCCCTCTGTGAAGGTGACATCCACCGGGCCAATCACGGCCTGGCCAATGCTCGCGCCCGTCAGCGTGACGGCAATGCTGCGCGTTCCTATTTCGATGGGTGTCCATGCCGTTACTTCGGGGAAGTCTAATTCTGTGAAGGCCAATTCGCCATCAATGTAGATGTCTACAGTCGGTGCATCGGGTGAAAAATGGGCAACACGGACCTGTGCTGTAGCCTGTGCTGCGGTTGTTAGTGCGCTGATGAGCAGCAATAGGCCAGCCAAAGCAAGCAGTAACTTTCTCATGTATGACTCCTGTGGGATGATGTCTATTTCGTATCAATGACGATTGATTGTAGCGGATACACCCGAAAACTGAGGCCAGTTCTTGTTATAATTTGTTTAATGCTTAGCGCGGCACATATTCATAGGATAGAATGATGGTTGTGCCAAGCCGGATTGTCTGGCCGGGCGTCAGCGATACAATGTCCTGTGTACGTGCTTCGTTGACGAAAGTGCCGTTGGTGCTGTTGAGGTCTTCGGCGGCGTAGTAACCATTGCTCTGTTTGCTAAGGCGCATGTGATAACGGCTGACCTCATCGTCTTTGATGCTGATGTCGTTGGCATCGTCGCGCCCAATCGTCAGCACTGGCTTGTGCAGATGGGTCATGCGGTTCAGTTCCGGGCCGCGCCGCATCACAACCCAATGACCGGGTTGGGCTGGCATCACACGCCGATCAACGGGCGGACCAGGGGATGCAGCGGGTGCGGCTGCCTGTGATGGGGCTGCTGGTGCGGCTGCGATATTTGGCGCTGCTTTGGCCTGTTGTGGTGGCAGAATGCGCGTCAACTCGCGATAGAAATACTCCCAGAATTGCGGCAGCTCTTTGAAGCTAGAGGCATCGAACGTGTCGAGCCGCGTCAGGCGTGGGTGCATCGTGGCCTGCTTGAAAATCACCGTGATGACGCGCATCTCTTTGCCTAGCGCCAGCGTCCATTCATACGTGACGTAGACGGACCCCGCAGCCGCAGGCGTCATGATGACCAACATGGCATCAGCGCTCAGGATGGCCTTGTCGATGCTTGGACGCCATGACAGCCCTGGCGTCGGTTCGGGGTCGATCCAGGGGGTATAGCCCCATTGCAACAGCCGATCCTGCATGGCCTTCAGATAGCGCAGGTCACGCGGCGAATGCGAGATGAAAACGTTGGTCATGGTTCATACCCTGTCTGATTATTCGGATGCATCGTCAAGCACAGTATAGACGCTTGCGCCGCCCTGCTCAAATGCCACTGTGACGCCCATATCCGCTGAAAAATCGCGGGTGCTGGCTGCTGGCACATAGATATGAGTGATGCCTGCTGCATCCCATGCCGAGGTGTTGTCGCTATCCCAGACCGCCGCCAACGAGCCTGTACCCTGACGATATAGCGCCGGGGCACGTTCACCGTAACCAATCAGCCAATTTTGATAATCAGGATCGGTCAGCACAACGGCATCATCCGGGCTGTTCTCTCGTAGCCAATCCAGGGCGGCAACGTCACCTGCGGTTAGCGCATCAGCAGGCGCATTATCTGGCCAGAGCGCTGCCCCTAGCGGCATTGCCAGCGCCAGCAGCAACGCAAGAGCGCCTAGCCAGATGTAAGCCGAATTGCGCAGGCTATTTTGTAATGCATCGGGCACGCGCTCCCAGGCGGCCAGCAACAGCAGACCACCAAACAGCGTTACAGCCACTAGCGCGCTATAGAGCAAGATGCGGCCCGAATCCAGCGCCAATGTGATGATTTCCGGCAGTGCGTTTTGTGATGCGATGCTCAGCAACCAGGGTGATGTCGCGATGATGGCGACCAACGGCACACCGAACGTCAGCAGCAGCCAGCGCACGACGCCATGACGCTTGATGTAGGCCACGCGCCATATCATCACCACCAGATGCACACCGAAAGCGACCACCAACACGCGGAAATCCGCGAAGGCCACAGCCCCCAACATGAGACCTGCGCCGACTAAATCCAACGTTTTGCCATGCGCTGCATAGCGCAGCAGATACAGCAAGCCAGAGAACAAGAACAGCAGCCCTAACAGCGCCGTGTATTGCGCATCCAGATAGACGCGCAGCAGCAAGCCGCTACCCAACGCCGCTAACGCCAGCGCACGACCTAAACGCTTGTCCTGTAGCTCTGCGCCGAGGTCGTAAATCACCCACACGCACAGCAGCAGCAGCACCGCCGACACCGCAAACTGTATGGCGGGGATGGGCTGGCCGAGTTGCTCACTCAGGTAGGCACCCAGGGCATGAAACGCGGGTGGACGCGGTTCGACAGTCGTAAGCGAGAAGGGTGCTTCGGTGAAAAACGTATCGCCAGCGCGTGTGAAAAACGTCTGGCTGGCGAGTTCTGCGGCATCGCCACCGATAGGCGCGGGCAATACCCACAGGGGCAACAACGCCAGCAACCCCACCAGCCCAAAAAACACCAGATCATGCGGCCCTGGCCAGCCCTGGTCCTGATCGCTGAGTTCTTCGCCTTTGGCTTCTGCGCGGGTCTGAGCCTGTGAGAGCGTGCCGCCGAGCACGACGCCGGACATCAGCGCGAACAACATATAATCAATCACCAGCGTATCCCAGCCAAAAGCCGACGCCCAGAACACCGCACCGCCAGCCACCAGCGCCAGCGATAGCGCCGCCGCGAGGCCGATGCGCGGTTGTGCGCTGGGCCACGCCGGGGAAAGCATCGCACCTGCACCGAGCACGATCACACCGAAAATAAACATCACGAATAGCTGCATAGGTTAGCTCTTGCATCAACACAGACGGTCAAATTGCAGCGTAGTATATCGGCAGGTGTGGGGATGATCTACGGTTGTGTGCTGGCTGGATGTGCATGATGTGTCATATTATCACTGCAATGTGATGACGGCATAGGCGGCGAGTACAAGCCGTGTGATGTCGCCTGCTGTTAAATTGCCCGCGTCGGTGCGATACAGCACGATGGCATCATCAAAGCGCGTGTAAACGCTGACGAGGGCAAGCAGCGCTTGTACTGGATTCGGTGTGGCCTGGCGTGCTGCCGTGATACCCGGTGCTTGTGGGGGTGCCATCTCTGCTGCGGTTTCTGGCACAGCTTCAGCGCGTTCAGCGCGTTGGGGGATTGTCGGCGTTGGTGCTAGGCGCTGCGTGGCTTGCGCGGCTGTTGCTGGTGGCACTAGACGCGCCCCCGCAGCTTCAGCGGCTACCGTGTCACCGAATGCCGCGATGGTGTTGTCGGCTTCTGGTAAGGCTAAATCCGCATCTGCTCCGGTTTCTAGCGCTTCTTGCTGTGCTATTTCCGGTTGTGTGTTGTCCGTTGCAGGTATTGTCGGGACCGCTGTCGGTGCGTTGGCGACCTGCGGCCCTGTAGTGCCACTGCCGAAATCCAGATTACCCTGCGAGAGCACGACGACCAGCCCAACCACAACCAGCAGCAGCGCCGCCGCTGACGACGCAGCCAACCACCAGCGCCGTTGACGTGCCTGAAGTACACGCGCCTGTGCTGCTGTCGCTGCATCCAGCGTGAAATCACGTGGCGCAGGCAACACAGGCAGCGCTTGCAACAGGCGCACCGTCTGACGCAATTCAGCCAGTTCGCGGCGCAGTTGTGGCTCAGCCTGTAAGCGCCCTTCGAGTTGTTCACGCTCTGCCGCGTTCAGTTGGTCGTCAGTGTAGGCTGATAGTAGCTCGGCGTCGCGTTCGTTGATTTCTGGTTGCATGAGTCTCTAGCGTTGTGCTTATGGATCATTGGTCAGACGAAATTCAGTAGGCAAAAGTTCCTGAACCGCTTGCAAGCAACGGCGCACGGCTTGTCGTGCGCGGCTCAGGCGTGATTTAACGGTGCCAAGCGTAGCTCCGGTTGCATCGGCCACTTCCTGATAGCTCAGCCCTTGCACATCGCTCAGCACCAGCACGGCGCGTTGATCGGCCTTCAGCGCTGTAATGCAATCCTGCACCGCCTGATACAGTTCGTTTTCCAGCGTGCTCTGCTCCGGTGAGGGCGTAGCTGCTGGCAGTGGCGGCCCGTCGTCGGCTTCGTGCCCTGGTAAATCCTCGATGTAATCAGTTGGGTGGCGCTGATGGCTGCGCAATTCGTCATAGCAGCGGTTCGTGGTGATACGCGATAGCCAGCCGATGAAGCTGCCACCGCGATAGGTATTCAGCTTACGATAGGCCGTAATAAACGTTTCCTGTGCGATGTCTGCGGCGGCTTCGCGGTCGCGCAGCAGGCGATAGGCCACCGTGTAGATGCGGTCCTGATAATGCAGCACCAGCGCATTGAATGCGTCTACATCGCCGCGTTTAGCACGTTGGATTAAATTCTGTTCGTTGTTGAGCGTGTCCGCCATTGACTTTTTCGCTGCTCGATTTATGATTGATACTGAAACCTAATGCGCCGGAGTGGCGAAATTGGCAAACGCACACGACTCAAAATCGTGCGCCTTCGGGTTTGTGGGTTCAAGTCCCACCTCCGGCACACCACCCAAGCACAGTCACAGGCTGTGCTTTTTGTATTTTGCGCCTGGTGCATTATGCCACATCCCGACAACTGATGGATCATGCAATCATGGTGCAGGTGTGTTCGTCGCAAAGCCAAAACCCGCAGGCGTCGCCCCTAGTGGGCGCGTGGGCGATGCTCCGGCGGTCTGTGTGGCTGGCGGCGTCGGTTGTGCCCCCTGTGATGAGACCTGCTGTGTTGGTGTGGCTGTCGCTGTGCTCTGGCCTGTATAGCGCACGCGCCACACATGCCCATAGGTAAAATCCGCCACTATTAGCGAGCCATCTGGCGCAATTGTCGCATCCATCGGGCGCACCAGCCCGGTTACAAACGCCTGTGGCACGTATTCCGGGTCTTGTAGCGCTGGGTCACGCGGGTCAATCCAGGCGACCCGGTGCGCGTACTCGGTGTTATTGTTCCACAGGGCTACGAAAAGCGTATCTCGCATATTGGACGGGAATTGCTCGCCATTGTAAACCGTCAGGCCACGCGGCAACGAAAAATCACGCAGCGTCAGCCATTCCGGGGCACGCTCGATTGCTGTCGGCGGCAAGGGGCATTCTGTACAGCCCTTCGGACGGTAAAACGGCCAGCCATAATACGCGCCCTGTTGCACGCGCAGCACACGGTCGCCGGGGCCTTGCGTCACGCCGCTGTCGGTGCTGTAAAGCTGGCCTGTGCTGTCAAACGCCAGATCAAACGGGTTGCGAATGCCGTTCGCGAATAGCTCGCGGGCACCTGTGGCCGGGTCCACGCGCAAAATAGCGGCTTCTTCGGGGAATACAGCGCTCATCTGCACGGCATCGCTAGCGGCTTCGGCGTGGTCCGTGCGTGAGGCCACCCCCACATACAGCAGGCCGTCCGGCCCGAACGCGAGGCCGTTGGGTTGGTTGTCGATCATCTGATAGCAGCAGGGCAGATCATTCACGATGGCCGTCACGCTGCCGTCGGCTTCGATGCGCCAGATAGAACCGTTCATGCTGGGCGTGGTGCGTCCGCTGACGTACAACGCGCCCGTTGCAGGATCAAAAGCCAGGCCACTCGGCAGCAGCAACGTATTGCTGTAGCGCTGCGGTTGATCGTTTGTCTTTGTATCCAGCACATACACCGCGCCGGCTTGCCTGCCGTCTTCGATAACCGTCGCGTATAAGCGTTCATCCGGCCCGTAAGCAATTTGCATCACCTGACCAGGGAAGCGCCCTACGAACGATAATTCAAAGCCCGCAGGCACGCGGATGCGCCGCAGAAAGCCGTCGATGTCATCGGCGCAGGGAAATCTGCCGCAGGACCAGCCCTCATCTATGCTGAAATCAGCAGGTAGGATGTTGGACGATTGGGCGCTGAGCAAGCCAAATGCGAGCAGCATCAGCACAGGCAATACAACGCCATGATATTTTCGGATCAAGATTCGCTTGCCTCTAATGTTTCGGGTAAGAGGATATTGGCCGTATACGTGCCATCAGGCAGGATGAATATCAGGCTTTCTTGCTGCACGCCGTCATATTGCCCGATTTGCAGCGTAAACGGCCCATTGTCATCAGGTAGCGCAAAGGTCATCTGATGCACCTGCCAAGCGCCTGCCTGCCAATCTACCCCGGCGACAGGTTGCCCGTCGATAATGGCGCGGCGTTGTCCGTCTGCATCGTAGATGTGCACGAACGGCGTGAAATTATAGGCCGCCAGTTCGGGTGTTGCGGCGTCTACTTGCCAGTATGTGCGTAATGTGATCGTCTGCCCATCCTGAAGCAGGTCGTAGCCCAGCAAAGACAGCCATGTTTCGCCCCACACCGTGTACGGTTCCTGTATGCGCTTTGCATCCCGGCCACCACCATCAAACACGACTACCTGAATGCGCGTATCGTCCGGTAAAGCCAGGTTACGTGCGGATTCGAGCAGGGCAGCACGCACAAACTGCGTGTTCTCTGGCTGAAACTGCACGTAAATGCTGCCAGCATCCGGCACGATCACGACTTCTGGCGCACGTTCTGCCCGGTTTACGTCAAAGCTGCGGCCTGCAAAACTATGCAAAATCCAGGGTTCAATGTCTGCGAACACAGGGCGTTGGTCTGCCCCCGCGTCGTTGATGCTCTCACCTAAACGCAAGCCCCATTCCAGCGGCAAAGCAGTCAAGCCATGTGCGCCGGGGATGTGGCGCGTCTCTTCGTAATAGCGCAGGCTGTTCAGGCCCATCAGCACACCGAACGGCAGCAACAGCAGTAAGGCTAGAATCGTAGCACAGCGCGGCAAACGCCGATGCATGGCATCAAAGGCCCAGGCCGCGATGATGTAGCCCGCAGGCAGCGTCAACAGCAGGTAAAACGGGTGCACCTGTGCCGCGTTATAACTCATCAGCGCGACGGGCACACCGAACCATACAAGCAGAATGATCGCTGTGTCGCGCCGTTTGGGATTCAGCAAGTTTGTTAGCGCGAACGCCGTGCCCGCAGCCAAGATCAGCCCTGTTATGGCCACAAAAGGCTGTGTCAGGTCATGGCGTAGGGCTGCATCGTCAGTGGGTGCCTGTAAACCGCGATTCAGTTCATATCCAGCACCCGTGACCAGACGCACGGCATGGTTAAGCGCGTCACTGCGTAGATAAGCGGTTTCGGCGGCATCCCGAAAGCGGCTTAGCTGCTGGCTGCGCAGCTCCCATTGTGCTATCAGGCCGAGCATAAACGGCACCTGGGCCAGCACGACAATCAGCACGCTGAAAATCAGCGCGAGGCGCGGTAGCCGCTGCCAGAAGCGCAACAGCAACAAGCCAATCCCCGGCAACAGCAGGTAGGTCAGCAACGAAGTTTGCGTCAGGATCGCCACAGCAATTGCAGCAGCGAGCGTATCCCGTCCGGGGCGCTTGCTGCGCTGCAACAGCACAGGCCACAGACGGTCCGCAATCAAAATCACCAAAAACGGCACCAGCGCATGAGTCCAGGTGTTGCGGCTGTATTCGATCACCCAGGGGTTAACCGCCATCAGCGCCGCTGCCACCAAACCCGCAGCAGGTGAGATCATGCGCCGCGTCAGCCGATACGCAAGGTACACAGCCAGCGTATTCAGGGCAATCACCAGCACGTAAGCGCCCAACGGCGTGCGCGATAGCGCCACAAACGGCAGATACACATAACCCAACAACGCACCATTCGGGAAGCCAAACGACGTATCCTGCCCGACCAGCGGCAAAGCGCCGCGATCTAACGTGGTGAGCGCCTGCCCGATGTAATAGGCCTGATCGACGTTATGCTCAATCTGTAACAGGTTGGCCACACGCAACAAAATAGCCGCTAGCAGAATGCCGAGCAGCACATAGCGCTGTGCCGTTGCCGATTTTGTGATGATGCCCATAGGTTCGATGATACCCATAGGTTCGATGATGCCCATAGGTTCAATGTATGCTGGTGGATAGTGCGTGCCGAAGGATAGCACGAATCCGCGAAAAATCAGCGGGGGATGCTGTAGTAGATGACTTGCGTCAGGAAATAGAGGGTTAGTGCGCCAGTCACAAGGCCACCAAGCAGCCAGACCACACCCACCAGTAACCAGAATGTCCCCTGGCTGATGGCGCGGCGTGCTTCGACGTTTTCGCGGGCGTCCGGGTTTTGCGCGTGAGTGGCGATCAGGGTGTAACCGTTGCGCAGCAGATACCAGCCACGCGGTAGGGCAATGCGTGTGATGGAGCCGAAGAGCGCGGTGAATAGGGCGTTGATAAGTGCAAAGGCCATAGGCGAATTAGCCCCAAAAGGTTTACGACAGGTACGCAGGGGCACAGTTTACTGCGCCCAAAGCATAATAGTGTATGTTAGTTCATGTTGTCGATGATGGCGGTGGCGAATTCGCTGGTAGCGACCTGTGTCGCGTTTTCCATCTGACGGGCAAAATCATAGGTTACGACGCGCTGGCGGATGGTTTCTTCCAGCGCTGCTGTAATCATATCTGCTGCTTCGAACCAGCCCAGGTGTTCCAGCATCATCACACCGCTGATGAGCAGCGAGCCGGGGTTCACCTTGTCCTGATTGGTATATTTCGGTGCCGTGCCGTGTGTGGCCTCGAAGAGCGCGATTTTGTCGCCGATGTTTGCGCCAGGGGCGATGCCCACGCCACCGACCTGCGCCGCCAGTGCATCGCTGAGGTAATCACCGTTGAGGTTGGTGGTGGCGATTACATCGTGCTCGGTTGGGCGCAGCAGCATCTTCTGAAATATGATGTCTGCGATGGCGTCCTGAATTAAGATTTTGCCTTCAGGCAGCTTGCCGCCGTGCTTCTCGGCCATTTCATCCCAGCTTATCGTTTCATTCGGGAATTCCTCAGCAGCGACTTCGTAGCCCCACTTACGGAATGCGCCTTCCGTGAACTTCTGGATGTTGCCCTTGTGCACGAGCGTCACGCTTTTGCGCTTGCGTTCAATGGCATACTGAATAGCAGAGCGTACCAGGCGCTTGCTGCCGAATTCACTGATGGGCTTGATGCCCAAGCCGCTATTGGGCTGAAACTTGACAGCGCCTAGCTCATCACGCAGGAAGCGCTCTAGTTTCGCCTGGTCGGGGGTGCCTGCTTCGTATTCGATGCCAGCATAAATGTCTTCGGTATTCTCCCGGAAGATCACCACATCGACATCCTGCGGGCGCTTCACCGGGCTTGGCACACCCTCATACCAGCGCACCGGACGCACGCAGCTATACAGGTCCAGCACTTGCCGCAATGTGACGTTCAAGCTGCGGAAGCCTTCGCCCACAGGCGTCGTCAGCGGCCCCTTGATGCCAACCAAGAATTCTTTCAGGGCGTCGAAGGTCTCTTCTGGCATATAATCACCATCGTAGACGCTGGCGGCTTTTTCGCCCGCGTAAACCTCCATCCAGGCGATCTGACGGTCACCCCGGTAGGCTTTTTGCACAGCCGCATCCCAGATGCGTTTGCTAGCCGTCATGATGTCGTAGCCGATACCGTCGCCTTCGATGTAGGCGAGGATGGGGTAATCTGGTACGTTGAGGACGCCGTCGGTTGACGTAATTTTTTTACCGTTTTGCGGTACGCTGATGTGATCGTAAGTCATAAGCCCTCCAGCTTTTAAACAGTCCAATACCCCACATCTTAGAGGTAGATGAGATGTAGCACAAGGCCTATATCGCCTTATGGCTTTTCCAGCTAGAAAACAGGTCAAGTTTTTGCAGCATCGGCAATGCGGCTGACGCCGCTCGGACGCCCAGATGTTTCCCTAAGCGCTTACCCCTGAAAAGGGGTTTAACACAGGCATAGCAGCCGCGTCGAATTCATTCAGCCGCTCTGACCTGTGGCCGCAGCAACAACCAACCATCGTACAGACGCAGCGCGTCTGCTGTACGCGGTGCAATGCGCTGATCGCTCAAAATAGCGTGCTGGCTGTTATGCGGATGCGTGAGCCATGCATCCAATGCTGGCGTCAGCGCTGGTAGCTCAGGGTGGCGTGCTGCAAAATGACGCCCATACCAGCCCGCAGCCAACAAACGCATATCCAACAGCACGAGGTCCGTGCGCCACGCTTCGAGGCCCTGCGCGTATGCCAGCGCAAACGAGGCCGCATCAGATGAAGTCAGGATGATGCTATCTGCGGGTGCCAGCGCGTTGACCTGCTCTATGGTGGTGCGCATCGTGTCATCATCGGCGCTGATGCTTGGCCAGTGGACCAGCATTAGCACCCCTGCAAGCAACCCCACCAGCGCTAACCGGATAATCTCAGGCGACAGCATGGCCAAGCGCCACACACCCAGGCCCACGCAAATCGCCAGCACACTATTCACAGGCAGCCAGTAGGTTACATCGGTATCGACAGCCGTGTAAAAGGCCGTGAAAATCCACAGTGGGAACCATAAAGCAAGCAATAGCAGCAGCAAGCGCCGCGCATAACGCATACTGTAGACGCTCCCCCACAAGGCGAAGCCGACGCCCAACGGCGTAAAATCCCTGATGGTATGTGCAAGCCATGTTTGCAAGTGGTGCAGCAAATCCGCAGGTGTTGGGGACATTAGAAAGCCGCCGTACTGCGTGCCGCTGATGTGCGCCAGCAACGCCCCAGGCGATGCGTCAATATCACCCCAATTACTATAAGGGGACGCTGCGCTTGCGTGCTGCGCCAGCAGCAACAGCAGGCCGTAACCAAGCGCTAGGCCCATGCCCAGCCCAAATAAACGCGCCAACCAGCCCCGTTTGCCCCACCACAACAGCAGCAAGGCAGGCAGCCATAGCAGCGCCGTCAGGTGATGTGTGATGGCTAAGCCGCACACAAAACCGCTAAACCATTGCACACGCCTACTGTAACCCTCTGACAAATGCAGCAGCACGACGAAAAACAGCACAGTCAGCGTGTACACTTCATAGATGACCGCCTGCGACCAAAAGCCATAGCTCAGCGCCAGCGCTACGCCGCTACTCAGCGCCATGAGCAGACGTTGATTATGTGTCGCGTGTGCATGATGTAATAGCCGCGTGCGATACACGAACAGGCTCAGCAGCAGCACGGTCAGCGCTGCCAGCAGATGATTCAGCCGATACAGGTCGATGATTGCGGCGTCAGCGCTTGCGAACGGTGTGTGCAACCAGATGCCCCCAAGCACGGTAAACAGCGCATAGCCCGGCGGATGTGCGACGCCACCGTAAGCCGCCGCCAGCGCTAATTCTGCGCCATCCACGCCGCCATGCAACTGCGTCAGATCGTGGGGCGCGGAGGCAGCGTAGATCAGCCATGAGACGATAGCCAGGCCCACAAACCAGCGCATCGCCGAATTGTGGGGTATAGTGAGGTCATCCATTTACGAGCCAGGCAAATAAACCAAGAGATAGCAGGTGGCTTATGCAGGATTTACACGCAAAATTCAGGTTGTTCTTGTTCACAGTCGTTACGCTGTGCCTTTCGCTCAGTAGCGCATCTGCGCAGGAACTCGATCAGCTTTACGTTTCCGAGCAGGGGCGCTTTACGTTTCGTTATCCGTCGAATTGGGCCGTAGCCGAAGGTAGCGATTTATTCGTGTCTATCACCGACGGCGACATCAATATGGAATTTTACTATCAGAGCGTTGCAGGGATGATTTTAGACCTCAGCACCGACCCTGAGCAAACTCTGGCCATCTTTCAGGACATTATGAGCGTTGATGTGGCGTCGAATGCGAATGACATGAGTATGCTGCGGCCTGTGCAATCGCTACGGGCGCTATTAAATGCGCTGGTGGCCAATAGCAGTTCCGGCGTCCCGTTGATTATCGGCGGTCAAGCGGTTGTAGGCATGTTCAATATAGAAAATGGGCGCGGCGAGTATGTCTTCCTTATACGCGGTGATCTGCTGCAAGCCCCCGGCTATACGTTTGTGCGCGTTACGGGTGGTGCACGCCGCTTGCTGGCGGATCGTGCGCTGATATTAGCGATCATCGAGACGTTTGGTTCGCTCGTCTCGCCCGATGAATTCGGACCCGCGCCACAATTACCGACAGCGACCCAGCCGCCAGCCCCGACAGCCACATCCTTGCCGACCAACACACCCACGCCGACGCCCTGCACCATCCGTGCACTTGGCGCAGGCGAAACATCGGTGCACGTCGGACCCGGCAACAATCGCTCTAGCATCCGCTTTTTAGAAGCAGGCCGCGACTTTGAAGTGATTGGCACAGCCGACGCCCGCGATGGCAGCCAATGGTGGCGCGTGGACAAACAAGAGGCTGCTGCGTCACAGGCTTTGCAGGTCAACGAGACGTGGGTAGCTGCCGCTGAGGTGACCGAAAGCGGTGATTGTGATCGGGTTGGTACGGTTGCGCCGCCGCCGATTGTGCCGCTACCGCAACCGACAGCCGTGCCGACCAGCATTACGCTTGTCGCGCCCACACCGATACCGGGCAGCAATCAGCCCTCTATCTCCTTCATTGCAGATCGTAATTCCATCAGCGAAGGCGAATGCGTCAATCTGATCTGGGATGTGCGCAACGCCCGTGAGGTGATCTGGCGAGGTGAGCCGTATGCCGCGCAAGCGCTCTTTACCGTCTGCCCACCAAGCACCACGACCTATCAATTGCTCGTCGTGACGCTGGCCGGCGAAACGGTCAGCCGGGAGGTCACTGTGAACGTGGGGCCACCAGGGGAAGGACCGCCCAGAACAGAAGAGCCGGACGACATCTGCATCAACGATATGTTGCCCGCCGCTATCTCCGATAGCATTCCTGTGGGCGGCAGCGATACTTTCTCATTCAATGTTGACCCCTGCCTATCACCCGCACCGATTCAGGTGTCGATGGACGCTACCAACCGCATGTTAGACCCCTATATTGAAGTGACCGTCTTTTTTGTGGATGGTCGTAGCGCGTTTTACTCCAACGATGATGTTGGGGATAGCACCGATGCTAGCTTAATCATCCCGACGCAGAGCAACATCAACCGCATTGCGGTTGTGGCACGCAGCTTCAGCAACGCTAGCGGCGGCAGCTATCGGCTGTCAGTACGGCGCGTAGCAACCTACTGAGCGCATCCAAGACACAGGGCATCGTTTGTAGGGACGCGCTTCGGCGCGTCCGCTATCACTGCTTTTGTTCTCTATTCGCCGATGCCCTGTAATAGACGCTGTGCCGTGTCTACGATGGTTTGTAGGCGTTCGCTGGATGGGGCCGCGCCATTTTCGAGGTTCTCCATCTCATCCAGCGCCAGCACCGCCAGGTCTGCCAGCGCATCACTCAGCGGGCGATACGCCTCTGGGGTGACGTTTGGCTCAATCTCCTTGAGCTTCGCCAGTGCACGGCGCTCGTGGTCAATCGGGGGGATTCGGTTCTTGCGTTTTGCCATGACTTCCTTGCTGCTCCTTGCTCTGGTTTTTTATTGTCAGGGGCTGGTTTGCCCGTGTGTGTGGTTGTCGTTTTCGGCTGCCAGCAGGTCGCCATATATGGCCACATCACCGCAGTAGACCAGCGCCGACTTGCCGCTGGCCAGTGTCACCTGCTTGCGGATGTAAGACGGACCTTCGTATAAATCCAGTCGTTCGAGTTCTTCATCGGTCACTTGCAGCAGTAGCCCATGCACCATAGACGACTCATCCGCCAGCGCGACTGGGAAGCGCCAGTAATATACACGGTAGCCCGGCAGCGCCTCTGGCGTTCCATGCACTGTACGACCAATCACACTGCGCTGTACATGGGTCTGCTTCAGCGTGCCATAAACGAAAAGCCTACGTAGCGTCTCTGTGCCGTTTGGTGTTTTCTGGGGCATGATGTGTGCCTTTTTCATGTTTGTGTTAGCTATCGTCGTCCTGAGAGCCATCCAGATAGCCCGATAGCCATTTCATCACGTCGATAGCGCTCTGCGGGTGTTGCTCACCCATGACCAACTGACGTTCGATTACGTCATCACTGCGCATCAGCGACGACTTACTGCGCTTATCGGCCAGCGATGTAATTAACTGCGCCAATTCGCGCAGGTTGGTGGCCAGGACGTGCTGCGCATCGAGGGCAATCTCTTCGCCGCGTGCGTCCAGTTCGTTGCGCACGGTCTGTAAATCCACCGAGAGCGCTGTGGCCTGCTTGTCGGATGGATCAAAGCCATCGGCAATGGCCTGCAATACATTATACGCGGTGCTGATGTCCTGCGCGAATTCATGCAGCGTCTTACCACCCATCAGGCGGCGCAGCGCGATGGTTGTGGTGACAATCTGGCGCATGTCTTCAATCGGGCGCTTGCCCTCCATCGCACGATCCAGCTTTTGCAGTTGGCCTATCGCCAGCGTGCGCACGTGACCGCGCCACCAGCCCAGGATCATATTACGGATGTTGGCGCTCCAACTCGTAGCGCGGCGCAGGCGCAGCAGGTTCTCCACAAATTGCACTTCGACGGCCATATCCACCATTTCCGTCAGCAGGCGGCGCGTCGTGCCGCGTACCATTGCCTCGGAGCGCAATTCGCTGCCCAGTTCCAGAATCTTCCACAGGACGCCTAGCGATGTGCTCACATTGGCGTTCTGGTTCAGCAAGCGCGTCACCTGCTCCACCAGCGGCCTTGCCGCTGCACGCCAATCTTGATCGGCTAGCAACGTGGTGTAGGTATCGACTGCCTGCTGCGGCGTGATAACCTCGCTGGTGGTCAAATAGCCGACGATCTCTAGCTGGTCCTCGATGCTGCGGCCACACTGCTCTAGGATGGACACCAACAACGGCGCGAGTCGCCGCTGTTGGCTCAGGCCTGGCGTGACCTCATAAAATAGTGCGTCATGGTTGCCTCTGGCCAGCAGCAGGGTCAGCAATGTCTCTAGCGCACCGTCGGCCAGTGCCGCAAGGCCATCGGAGGTCATGCGACGGATAACTGTGGCGGGCCGATAGGGTGTGGGTAAGGTGGCTGCCCCGCGCTTCCTGAAATAATCCCATAGGGAGCGCACAGCCGCCGATGTAATGCGCGGTTCGCCCTCGTCCATCGCCCGCACCAACGACAGCAGGAAAATCTCGCGGGATTGCTCGGCCATCGCTTCGATGGCGCTGCTATCGTGGTCGCGCAATGCGCCGACCAGTTCATCCGAAAGCGCGTTCAACACCGTTTCGTCTTCCAGGATAGACGAGAGCGCGGCCATATCGCGCTTCATAGCAATCGTGATGAGTTCCCGCGCCAGGCTATTATCCTCGCTGACGCGCTTACGGGCCGCGATGATGCCCTCGTGCAAGATGCTGCCCAGGTTGTAATTAGCAGGCTCGCGTGAAATCAGGCGCATCCACACCGAAAGCGTGTTGGGGTCGCCGCTGGTGATGGCCACCTCTAGCGCATGTGTCGCCGCGACATGCAGGCGTTCCAGCCAGTGTTCATCCGGCCCTTGTGTATTGAGGCGCGTGCGCACGAAAAAATACACCGCGTCGGGTTGGTCATCAAGCGCGTTATCCAACGAACGTGAGAGGCGCTCATCAAGCGTTGGGTCCGTATCCATCAATTGTGCGATGTAAGCCGATGTCTCGGTGTCGCGCTCTTCGAGGGCTTGCTGCATCAGGCGTTCAAGATACTGGTAACGGCGTTCGCCTTCGGGCGCATTGGCGCTGTTGAGCGTATCGATAATCGCTTGCATCGTTACCTCGCCTCCTGTTCGCACGGCGATGTCTTGCTGATGTTGGGCGACGATGGCCGCTAGCCATGCACTGAGGTTCTCGTGTTCGGTGGGGACCTGTGCTAATTCCTCCAGTTCAGATAAGCGCCCGGCTAGCGCTGCAATGTGGTCTGCACTCTTGGCTGTATCGGCTTGCTGCCCTGTCACATCGTCCCACAAGCGTTGCAAGTGCTGCGTGTAGGGGTGATCTGGCAGGCTGTCTATCGTGTGTGTGGGCTGCTGCATCAATTGCGGCCAGGTAACCTGATGGGCGGCAATGCCGCTGGTCTGTGTGCGCCCACTGCGGCTGGATGCAGTGTTTGTTGTTTGCGCCTCACCATCGAAGAAGACGATTGCAGGCAGCGGCACGTTCAGGCGGTCCGCGTGGCCAGAAAACGTCAGCACGTGGGCGCTACGGGATGGCAACAGCGCACTTAAGCCTTCAATCAGGCTCAGGCGGTCCGGCATGTGCGCCTGATAGCCTGTGATGAGCAAGGGCGCTGCATCGTCCAGCGCCGCAGCCAGTAGCTTGACCGCCAGCACAAAATTGTGCTCCGGCAGCACATCCAGCAGGTGCGCGAGGCGTCGTTGGCGGCTTTGGGGCGTCAGCGCTTGCGTTTGTGGCACCTTGAGCGGGTCTAGTGGGACGTGCGTGGCCTTGTAGTACGGAATAGCCTCTGGCAGTGCATCGAGCAACGGGCGCAGATTGCCCGCCAGCGCAACCAGGACTTTCGTCGGCACGTCGATATACTCATAGGTGGGGGATTGCCGCCCCTCTACCTGATATTGACAGCGTGCCAAAATGTAGCGGTCTGCCCGTTGACCATTTGCAGGCCAGGGCATCAGCGCCAGCGCTTGTGTACCGATGGGCGTCTGGCGCTCGTTCATCTGGTTATCCTGAGCACTATCGGCAGCGGCTTGCAACGGGAATAGCGGCACCTGCGCCATCAGTTCATAGGCATCGGCGGCGTTCCAACCATCGGTCAGGGCGAGTGTCGTAAAGTCCGGTTCTGGTGCTTCGTTGCTCAGCGGTTTACCGTAGATCAGGCGTTGCAGCGTATCTTCCACCAACACAATTTCCCAATTTCGTTAACGGGTGAATGGCCGACGAGCGCGACGAGCAACAAGAGATAGCGTTGCTACCATCGCAAATCAGCGCGTCAGCGACTTCGCACATTTGCGAAGAGACTATGGCATTGCTTGTCCGATTTGGCAAGGGGTTAAGGGGCCATGTTACGAATGCGTTGTATAAACGCGGCGCTCTGGACCTGTTTTTCTAAGATATAGCGGATGTAGCCAAGCATGATACGCTCCATATCCAGATGGACAACATCAGAGATGCGCAAGGCAGCGATTTTAGCATACTTGCTGCGCTGAAGATGTCGTAATACCTTAAACGTGAGCAAGGGTAACGGCACTAGATTACCCGTATAGGTCGCGGCTTCTGGCGAGACGACGCCGCCCTCGTGATAGCTGAAGAACTGATCCTCCGGCAGTAGGTCCTGCTGTGAGATGACGCAAGACTGCAATTCGGGTCGGAAGCCCAGCCAATTCAGCAGTTGTAGCTCATAGTAGCGTGTCACACGCCGCACATCGTCATCGGTGCATAGGCGTTCTAGCGTCATATCCAGCAAAATAAAGAGGTCTTGATAGCCCGCAACATCATCATCCAGCGTGAAGCGGTCCAGCAATTCCACGACATAACTCGCGTAAGCACCCCGCAGCAAATCCTCACGCAAGGGCACATAGGCTTCTAGCATTTCGGCTTGCGTCAGGATGTCCAGGCTGCGCCCCTTCGCGATGAGCACATCAGCGCGGGTGTAGAGTTCGACGTGACCGGTCTTTTTGCTGGTCGGCTTGCGCACCCCTTTGGCGACAGCATCAACTTTGCCGTTGGTGGGCGTATACAGCGTCAGCAGACGGTCCGCTTCGCCCAGGTCACGGCGTTTCATGATGATAGCTTGTGTACGATAGGATCGTTGACGCTTGAGCATAGGCGACGCCCGCTGGATTGCGTAAACAGGTGGCTTGTGTTGGTCAATGGATTGGGTGTGTTCTGTGACGGATAACGGTCAGGCGAAATTTTAAATGAAGGTTAATATGATTATCAGAAGGACAAAATCGCAGTACCAGGCGCACACAACAGGGATCGTCACCCAGGGCCAAACCGACAGAATGAACGGGGTGTACACATCCTATCGCATGGGATTATGTGGGCTGCGTTCAACGCTGAAGTGTTTCGCGCCACAGCACTGCGACAAATGAGTAAGGCTATTATAGCCTATCTATCGCTACGCGTATAGCACTACGTGCAAAATTTGGCGAATTTCGTCTAAATTAACCAGCGTTAAACTGCAATTAGCCTGCCGCAAGGCTTAACATGAACGCCACGTCCGCCAGTACGCGCCCCGATTCCGCACGTGTAGCCGCATCCGCTTCGCCATTTTGTTCGGGGATGTCATCTGCACCAAGCCTCATGCGCAACACCACCGGGCCAACATAGCCCTCTGTCGGTATTTGCGCCCGCCACACGCCCTCATCAAGCGGGGTATAACCTGCCAGTTGTATCTGCTGTTCGCTGATGACATCGCCATCACGCCGCGAGAGCACCAACGTAAAGGCTTTATCCGCCACACCCGATAGCGTGCCTTCGATCTGGATCAGGTCGCCACCCATGACGGCCCCTTCTGCCGGGGAGCGTATCACGCCGAAGACGCCTGCTGGCCGCTGAGCCAGCGGCAACAGCAGCACGGACGACACATCATAATCGCCAGGTATCACAGGGTTTGCTGCGGCTGCGGTCACGCTGATTTCGGTGGGGTCGCCTGTGTAGCCATGCGCAATATCCAGGCTCCAGGTGCCATTATCTAAATCCGCATTGTGCAGCGTCGTCTGGGCGAGTAGCTGATCCCGCGCAGTCACCACGCGCACCGTAAAGCCTTCTGCTGGCAAATTTGCAGCGGTGCCAGCGATGGTCAGCGTTTCCGCGTAGATGATGCTGCCTGTTGCCGGGGTCAGAATATCCACCTGACCGACGAGCACGGGCACAGTGGGCACGGGCGTCCTATCCAGTGCGCCCGGAGCGCAGGCGCTCAGAATTAAAATCAGGCCGAAAAACAAGCTCTTGTGCATGGCTTAACCTGCCGGTATGAAATGCGTTGCGTTCCACGTCTGCGCTAGCGGTTCGCTGGCGGCATCGTCCGTGAATGATACCTGCAATTCCCATTCTGTGTATGTGCAGCTCGCTAAATCGCTGTGTTGGGCGCTGTTCAGGATGATAACGTAGCTGTAGCTGTATTGTGCTGTATCCACCGTACCACGCTGACCGAGGTCGTACACGCTGGCCTGCTGGCGCGGTTGGTCGATGCCGACCAGATAGAGGCGCAAATCGGGCTGATCCACGCTGAAGGTGTAGCGCTGTGGGTCCGTCACCAGCAGGTAATCGACGCCGAGTTGTTGCACGCCGTTAGAGCGTGGTGTGATGCGGCCAATGCCGTTGATGTTGCTCTCCACCCGCACACGCTTATCCCCAAAGCGCGGCGCAATCGTATAATCACGTAGTAGGTTGCGGATGGCCGTGTGCAAAAGCAGCGTTTGCGGCTCGATGTCCTGTGCGCTTAACGCAGCGTAGAATGCAGGCAGCCCTTCGTCATAGGTCATACCCTGCCAGATGCGTTGCAACGCCCCCAGGCCATAATCACGTACTAGCGTATCCACCAGCAGCCACTCGCCATACATGCGCTCCCGTAAATCGCCGCTGTATTCATAATATCCCAGGCAAATATCCGGGTAGGCGAAGTAGGCGTCAACGTAGCGCGTCGCATCCTGCTCAGCCGGGAACGTCTGCGTTTCGACCCAGGTGGCGCTGGCTTCGTAAAAGCTGAAGAATTCGTCGGCCAAGTCGTAGCCGAATTGGATGTTGTGCATCAGTTCATGGGCAACCGTCGAGCGCATCACGCCTAGCGGATCATCAACCAGCGGGCTGACGAAATCGTTATCGACCAGCAGCGAGCTATAAGCGGCGAATTGTTCCAGCGTGGGCGTATGTGGGTTATCCAGCACGATGCCTTCACGCATGGCGCTACCGAGAATGTTATTGCGAATGACCTCTTTGATGTAGACATCGAAGCGCCTGTCACCGCCTTCACCGCAATCGGGCGGGGGGGGTGGCCAGCCCATCTCATGAATGTGGTGTTCCCACGCGGCGCTAACGGCATCCGCAACAGCCTGCACAAATGCTGGCGTCGCCCCGTCGCGGCCTTCAGTGGTGTAGTGCACGATAAACAGCGGCGTCTCATGTCGTCGCACCGGGCCAGAAAGTTGCGGCCTGCGCTGTTGACTGCTGCAATCCGTTACACGCTCAAAGAATTTCTTGCTGGGGGTGTATGCTGTGGCGATGTCGTCGGTTTGTGGCGTGGCGCTGATGGTTGCCGCGTCTGCTTCCAGCACATGTTGCGCGTCGATGCCGATAACGAGCCTGTAAGTGGTTTCGCTGGCGTCATTGCTGGTCAGCGCGAGGCTGTAATCGCCATCTGTGCTGATGTCATGCTGCAATTGGGCGCGTGCGCCGCTATTTTCTGGCTTATCGAAGACCAACGGCGTGTAAAACGCGAAGCGTCCAAACGACAAGCGCGGGTCGTCGTTGCCATCGGTTGCACGGGCGCTGATATAGAGCGTTTGGCCCGCTTGCAGCGCTGGCAAGCGATAGTAGCTTTTACCTGCCGTCGGGATGATGCCCTCAATGATCTGCACGCGGGGTCTGGGCTGCGCGTCCTGTGCGCCCGCGCTGATGAGCGCAAACAGCAAAAACAGCGATACAACGCCACATCGTGTCCAACGGTTCGTAGCCATAGCACCTTTCCAGCCAGAAAATACGATGGAAATTTAGCACCAGAGCATGGGCCACATGCAAAAAAGCCTGCTGTTCAGCAGGCTTTGCATTGCCTCATTTAAAAATAACTGCGAACTGGCGGTGAAGAGATTAGTAGGGCGACTGCTCGGAGGAGGACACAACGGTCACTTCGCTCGCCTGCATCCCTTTACGGCCTTCGACAACCTCGAACTCGACGCGATCCCCTTCGTTAAGGGAACGATAGCCACTGCCACCAATCGCACTGTAATGGACAAAAATATCGGGGCCATCTTCCTGCTTGATGAAGCCATACCCCTTCTCGGCATTGAACCACTTGACTTCGCCCTGAACGCGAGCCATATTGCTGTACTCCTAGAACTTAAAACTGCGACTGTCCTCGCACGTACCTGAGCCACGTACAACGCGCTGTTTTGCAGAGTGTTGAGAAGGGTCCTCGACGCTTGGCCAGGTTGTTGCCTTGCGGAGATGCCTGCTAAGTGTCTTACCCACCCGTTGCCACACTACGAGACGGACACACGGACCGTCCATCGTGAAAGGACGTAAACAGTTTAGTAGCAACTGAGAAAGCTGTCAAGCGCAATCACGAAAGTTATGCTTTAAGCTTTGACCAATAGCGCTACTGTGTCGATGTAATAGGTCTGCGGCGAAAAATCCAGCGGTTGCACACGTAGCAGGTTGTAGCCTGCCATGACAAGCCGCTGTGCGTCGCGTGCGAGCGTTGCCGGGTTGCCGCTGACGTAAACGATGCGCTCTAAGTCCAGCTTGAGCAGCGCGTTTAGCGCATCGCGGCTCAGCCCCGTTCCAGGCGGATCAACGATAGCAGCATGGTATTCTGCCCCGTCCTCGATCATGGCTGCGAGCACTTCTTCGACGCTGCCTTCAATCATATCGACATTTTCATTATCTTTCAGGTTCTCGTCAGCATCCGTCACCGCAGGCGGGTAACTTTCGACCAGCGTAACGACCTCAGCCTGATCCGCGATAAATGCGCTGTAGACGCCCACACCCGCGTACAAATCCAGCACATTTTCATGGCCTTTCAGCGCCAGTTGTGAGCACACTTCGTTGACGAGGTTTTCGATTTGCGGCACATTCGCCCGAAAATACGTGCCTGCGGTGCTGCGGAAGCGCCGCCCTGCGATGTCATAGTGCACCAGCGTATCACCAAGCAGGTTGATCGGTTCGTTATCCGGCAATACCAGATTGACGCTTGTCGCAAAATCAATGCTGAGTTCGGGCGCGTCCTCGCTGTTCATGCTCAGGTTCATCATGGTCGCGCCATCGCTGCCGAGTAAAAGTTGCAGGCGTTGCGCAGCGGTGAAGGTGTTGTCGAATTCGATTTGTCCGTAGAGCGCCAGCAAGTCCGCGTGCAGGATGTGGCAGGTCGTGATCGCTTCGACCGCACGCCCGTCGATCTTGTGGAAGCCGAAGCGCCCGTCTGCGGAGCGTTCTAACGTCATGTGATAGTTATAGCCCCATTGCAGCGCGGAGGGCAGCACAGGCTGCATCGCGGCCTCCAGCGTGGGATCATCGAATTTGCCCACACGCGCCAGTTGATCGGCTAGCACGTCCTGCTTCAGCAGCAATTGCGCAGGGTAGGCGATGTGTTGCCATTGGCAGCCCCAGCAGCGCCCCGGCCCGAAATGTGGGCAGCTTGGGTAGACGCGATCAGCGGATGCGTCCAGCAGTTGCACCCCATCGGCAAAATCGACGGCTTTTTCGCTGCGGTTGATGCGGGCGGTCACACGTTCACCAGGGATGCTGTATGGGACAAAAACCACGCGGCGCTTGTGGCTACCGAGTGCGTGCCCACCGTAGGCCATTGCGGATAGGTCTAGCTTAATGGTGCCATCGTCGCGTTGTATGTTGCGTTGTGGCTTGCCGGATTTATGCGGCTTGTTGTGCTTGTGCTTCTTTTGGGGTCGCTTCTTGGGTGGCATGTTTATGGCTGTATCTCAAAATAGGGTATGTGCTTGGGTCGCACTAGCGCAAAATCGCGTTGATCTAAGGTCAACACACGTTTCATGCTGAGTCTTTCTGCTACCGCAATTACCGTAGCATCGACAAAATCGACTCGTGAATCCGCATATTGCAGCAGCAATTCTGCTGTTCGTTTGATGTCATCTTGTGTGAGTGCTGTAACTTCAAAATGGCTTTTTGCAAGATATTCTAGAAATAGCGCTGTCGCTTTGTTGTCTACTTCACGTGTAATTAGGTAAGCCGTTTCAGCCAGAGTTGTTTGCGGAACGTAGATCGGATTGTGTAGCTTGTATGCTTGTACACATCGGGCATGATGTGCATCCGTTGAAACGATCACGCCAATAATAAAGCTGGTGTCTGCGACAGCAGGGGTCATTCATTGTTGCTTTCGCGCTTTTGGGTCCAGCTACCACGCTGACTGATGTCTTCTTCCAAGATGTCTTTAGCACGCACCGATACATCTGTCGGCCCAGAGATCATGCCGATAATCGGATCATCATCTTTGCTCGTGTTCGTTTGCATCAGCGACCGGACATATGCAAGCAATTGTTGCACTTGCTCGTCCGGTAATTTGTCGATGACGTTATGCAATTCTTCACGGGTTGTCATAATTTCACCAGCGATACGGGGGCGGGTTGTCGTCTTGCTCTGTCGCTATTGTATCATGCGTCTCCGCATCGCGTTTATCGTTCGTCGGGTGCTCTGGGGTGTCGGCTGCAAACAGTGAGGGCTGGCGCTGCGCTGGCATGTCGTAGTAAGCGAGCACACGGCCCGCCAACGGCGTAACCGTGCCGCTGTGCTGGATAATCTCTTGTGCGAAAGTCGCGGGGTGTTTGCCGCTTTTGCGACGGTTGCAATCCGGGCAGGCGATGGCCAGATTCGCCGGGGTGTTATCGCCACCGCGCATGATGCTGATGATGTGGTCAACCTCAAAATCCGCGCCGACGACGCTGCACCCGCACCATTCACAGCGTCCGGCGCTCTCGAAGATGCGGGTTTGCAGCATATCGGGTGTGACGCGGCCTGCGGCGTTATGTGCTTTAGCACGCTGGTTCATGGCCACTGCATAACGCCGGAGTGCTGCCGCGTCTAGCTCATCCTGATAGCGCATAAGCGTCTGTGTCAATCATCTAAATGCGTTGGCGTGCTGCCCGTCGCTCCATAGGATAGCCCTTGTAAGCTGTGCTGCAAGAAATCCGTCATTTCAGCTTCGTATTGCAGGCGTTCCTCATATTCGGCGGCGGCGTTGAATTCGATGATGACTTCTGCAACGGCTTCTTGTACGGTGCTGCGGATTAGCTGTTGCAATTGGCTGACGGTTAGTTCCGAAATCTTGGGGTCGTTCATACATTGGTCAGACAGGTCAAACGCGCCAAACTGCGCTATTGCCCGTCGCTACTCGCTTTCTCTAACCCTTTTGTCGAGATGATAGCGCATTTTAGCGAAACGTGCCCATATTGCGATACATAGCGGAATAGATTAGCGCGTTTCTGATAAAAATTTCACAATCTCATTAGCGCACCTGCGACGGCTAAATGCAGAGCAAGGCAACCCAAAGCCATGTGAAATCAGGGCAATGTTTCGATGGCTAACGTGTGATGAACGTCCTGCGCGGTGATCTGTGGCACTAACGTCAGGTGAAATTTGCGGCTTTCGTCGGCTGCCAGGCCATCTGGCCATGCGACCACGCGGTAACCGATCACAGCATCATCACCGTCCAGCAGCGTCGTGATGATACGCACGCCCCGCGTTGGCTTTTGCGATGGATTATAGATGGCGGCGTCGATGCGGTAGCGCACATCCCCAAGCGCAGAACGCAGTAATTCGCCCTGCTCATCTGTGATGCTGAGTTGTGGCTTCGTGTTACTGGCTTCCCAGCGTTCAATCTGCAAGATGGCCTGGGACGGGTCTGGCTGTGAGCTTGTGGCGAAGAAACGGTAGGGTGCTGATCCCTGTGGTGGAATGCGGTATTGCTCTAGCGCGATAGGCGTCTTGGTGTCGCTGGCATGGTTGCGGGCGCTAAGCTGCACGTGCTGCACCGCTTGATCGTCCGAACGGTTGAAAACGCGCCCCATACACATTTGCTGGCGCTGTGGCAATTCATAGCAGGTAGGTGGCCCGATAATCAGGTTCGGGGGCTTGTTCTGGTCGTCAAGCGCGTCTGTGCGCGTTTTTGTCGGTGTGATCGTTGGCCGATAGGTCGATGGCGTCTGGTCGAAGTTCGGCGGATACGTAACGACGCGGGTAATCGGCACCTGAGTCGCAGGTGTGGTGGTCGGCATCGAGCGCAGCAACAGAAAACACCCAATCAGGAGTAGTACGGTTCCTGCTACGATCATCAACACCGTCAGTGGTTGTAAGGTCATTCTGGTAACTTATCCCACATCGCATCACTGCTCACTTCCCATTATAATCGGATTGCAGCCAGAACGCACACGATTTGAGCGATAAAAAGCATGGATAACGAAATAATAACCGAATTGGCCGCTACGATTGGCCAAAGATTAACACAGCACGCGCTGAGACTTTGCGCCGCCGAATCCTGCACGGGTGGCCTGCTGCTGAGCCACCTGACGGATGTCCCCGGCAGTTCTGCGTATGTGCTCGGTGGCATAGTGACCTACAGCAACATGGCCAAGCAGCAATTTGTCGGCGTGCAGGAAGCCACGCTGATCGCACATGGGGCCGTCAGTCCGCAGACCGCTAGCGAAATGGCGCTCGGTGTGCGGCGTGCTTTCGCTGCGGATATTGGGGTCGGCATTACGGGCATTGCGGGGCCATCCGGCGGCACACCAGAAAAACCCGTCGGCCTGGTGTATATCGGCATGGCGGCAGACGCCGTGCCTGATGGCGTACAGGTGCAGCGCTATGTATGGCCGCATGACCGTGCAGGCAACAAACGCGCCAGTGTGGGGGCCGCACTACAAATGATCCTGGATGCGTATGGTGGTTAAGCTGTTGTCAATGAAAACCTTTGCGCTGCTTGTGCTGCTGTGTGTACTGGCTGGGTGCAACGCTACAGAATTACCGCCAACAGTGATGAGCCTGGAGGGGCGTGCTACAGAAATCGTCCTGACGGAAAACGCGCCACCAGAGGGCTTCAGCACGGTATCCTTCCCACAGATTAGCGCCAACCTGACGGCGTTAGCAGGTTGGCGCTATGAGGCTGTGATGGAATTCGACGGTGTTTTCGCACGCACGACGCGCCCCGCACGCGCCCGCACCACGGCTATCGTCTATTACAACCAGATCGCGTCAGCGCGGCGTGTAGTCGCCAGCATCGCCAACGATTTGCAGGCTAATGCTGCGCCTATAGAGTATGAGGCAGTACGTTTAGGGCCAGATGCGTTTCTGGTGCGGGATGGCGTCTGCCTGAGCAATGCCGGAGAAGATGCCTTCACCGTCGCAGATTTAAGCGCTGGCACGTTAATCGGCGGGGTGCAGGCTGCTGAGACTGCGGCACAGATTGCCACCATCAACGGTGAGCAGGTCTGGCGCTATAATTTCGCGCTGGATGATATGCTGCTGCCGAGCATTGGGCTGGGCGATAGCAGCCAGATTTTAGAGATGCGCGGCGAATTGTGGATCGCGCCAGAGCATAACGCCGTTGTGCGCTACCATGCCAATCTGGAAGTCGAGAATGTCTTCGTATTCGATAGCGCTTTACCTGTTACCGGGACCGTCATCCTGCGTTACGACCTGTATAACGTTGGTGAAGTGCCGAACCTCAGTGTGCCGTTTGGGTGCTGATGCAGCAGGCCTAGCCACGCCGGACGCCAAGCGTGGCGTTATCGTTCGTAGGGACGCGGTTTGCTGCGTCCGCCACGAAGAATACATAACCACGCTATTGTGTGGGGCCACCACAGCACGACTAAACAGCAGGAAACGTCAGCGAGCGATTCTTAAACGGTATCAGCGCCATAACCACCGCCTGCATGTAGTAATCCGTGCGCGTCAGGGCGTCGTTGGTCAGCAGGCCGATACTGCCATTCGCCTGCTTGGAATTCGTCTGCCCGAATACCTGATCGTCAGCATCACCCAGTTCCATGCCCGCTCGCACCAACATCGCGACTTCTTCCGGCAGGTAGAAAACGCCCGTCTGCGCCTTGCCTAGCCGTCCTTGCCCCTTAATCACGATCCACGCGAAGACGCGCATGGCATGGGTGTCCTGGGCATTTGCATTTATGGCGGCTTTGGCCCCTTTGGCACTATTGGTGTCCTTTTCGGTCACATTTTGGTTTTTTTGCTCATCTTCAATGCCGCCTTCGATGCCGACTGTAAAATCTGCTGTCGGTTCTGCCTCTGCTGCACGGGTTGCACGGTTTAATGCACCCTGTAATGTCTCAGCTTGTGTTATTGGCTGGTCGCTGACACCTGAAGCTACGCTCATCCCGCTAAATACAAACTGCTCACCGGGGAAGACGCGCTCGAAGCCCTGTCGGGTCGCCTCTAGTTTAACAGGGTTCGTAGATGCGACGATTACACGATATGCCATTATCTGTGTCCTGTCCTTGTGCTATTGCGACATTTTCGCGGGTTAACTGATGAGTGTGCCGACGCTGGTGTCACCCTGAATGGCACGCAGCAGATCGTCACCTTGCCAGAAGTTCACGACCATGATCGGCATCGCGTTTTCCATACATAGCGTGAAAGCGGTCATGTCCATCACGTTCAGGCGCTCATCCAGCACACGTTGGTAGCTGATTTTGTCATAGCGCACGGCCTGCGGGTTTTTGTGTGGATCGTCGTTATAGACGCCGTTAACTTTTGTGGCCTTCACAACGATTTCTGCGTCAATTTCTGATGCCCGCAGCGCTGCCGCCGAGTCGGTGGTGAAGTACGGATTGCCCAGGCCACCCGCCAGCACGACGACGCGCCCCTTCTCCATGTGGCGGATAGCACGCAGGCGGATATACGGCTCTGCGATCTGGTTCATCTGCACGGCGGTCTGTACGCGGGTATCCATATCATGCCGTTCCAGTGCATCGCGCAGCGCCAGGCCGTTCATCACAGTGGCGATCATCCCCATGTGATCGGCTGTGGTCTGGTCCATCCCGCGATCTGTGCCGATCTTGCCGCGCCACAGGTTGCCGCCACCGATGACAACGGCAATTTCAACGCCGAGGTCGTAAATCTGCCTGATTTTGCCTGCGATGAAATCGGCTGCATCGGGGTCGATGCCGAGGTTACGTTGGCCTGCCAGCGCTTCGCCGCTGAGCTTGAGCAGGATGCGCTTGTAGGTCTGGCCCTTGTAACTGACTGAATTTGTTTGGCTCACGGTGATCGTACCTTTCATGTCCTTTTGTCTTTCGCTCATAACTCAATGTGTTGTGATGTGCTTGGATTGCTCTGCAATCAGGGTGCTGTGTGCGCAAAAAAAAGGGACTAGCAAATGCTAATCCCTTTCGTCTGCGGCTCATCCGACGAACCGTTCATCCGTGCATCTGTGCTGCTAATGCAATTTCGTGCTGTTCGGCGGTGTCGAGCTATCATGCGGTCTGTATCCTCAGTGCGGATGCAACGCCTATTCGTCGTCTTCAGCGTTGCCTTCATTTTCACCAAGTTCATACACGGCGAAGCGGCTAATCACAATCGGCTCACCGATTTCTGCAACGGCTTCTTCCAGCAGTTGGTTAATCGTCTTGCTGTCGTCCTTCAGGAATTCCTGCTCCATCAGCACGATTTCCTGATAGAACTTTTCGAGGCGGCCTTCAACGATTTTCTCCTGGATGTTTTCCGGCTTGCCTTGCAGGTCGTCACTGGCCAACAAGACGCGGCGTTCGTTCGCCACCACCTCAGCAGGCACTTCTTCGCGTGCCACATAGCGCGGCTTCATATTGCTGATGTGCAGCGCGACATCACGGGCGAAGGTCTGGAATTGATCGGTGTTGGCGACGAAATCCGTCTCGCAGTTGACCTCAACAATCACGGCGTTGCGCTTGTTGAAGTGCTGGTAGACCTCAATCACACCTTCGTTCAGGCTGCGCTCGCCCTTCTTGCCGAGCTTCTTCTGCGCTTTGGCGATGCCGCGTTCACGCAGCCATTCCGCCGCTTTTTGCAGGTCGTTGTCGTTTTCCTGTAGCGCCTTCTTGCAATCCAGCGGACCAGCCCCGGTCATTTCCCGAAGCTGCTTGACCATTGATGCGAGACTTTCTGCCATGCGGTTTCTCTCTCTCGTGTTGATCTGGGTCTGTGTTGCTTATTCGTCGTCGTCGTCCAGGCTAAATTCCTGCCGTTGCTCGCGTAGCTTCTGCAAGGTGGCTTCGCCAAGCAGTTCTTCGTCTTCCACGTCGTCGTCGTAATCAGGCAGGCCACTGTCGTAACCGTCACTTGCCCCGTCATCGACCATATCGCCCTTGCGCAGCGCCTTGCCTTCCAGCACCGCTTCAGCCAGCGCTCGTACCAGCAAGCGAATCGAGCGCATGGCGTCATCGTTGGCCGGAACGATGTAATCGACCACATCGGGGTTGCCATTGGTATCCACGATGCCAAGCACCGGGATATTCAGGATGTTGGCTTCCTTTACAGCGGTATCTTCCCGGTCCGTATCCACCACGACGAGTATATCCGGCAGGCGCTTCATCTCACGCAGACCGCCCAGGCGGATTTGCAGCTTTGCGATTTTGCGCTCGTTCATCAGCGCTTCTTTCTTGGTCAGGCGGCGGAATTCACCGGCTTCGCGCTGTTTTTCCAGCTTTTTCAGGGTGCGGATGCGGTCGCTAATCGTGCGCCAGTTGGTCATCGTGCCGCCAAGCCAGCGCGTATTCACGTAGGGCATACCGCAGCGTTGGGCTTCGCGCTGGATCGTCTCCTGCGCCTGACGTTTGGTGCCGACGAACAGAACCACGCCACCGTCGGCCACCAGGTCGCGCACCATATCGTGATAGGCGTGCAGGTTGGCCAGCGTGATTTGCAGGTCGATGATGTGAATCCCGTTGCGTGCCGTGAAGATAAACTCCGACATCTTGGGGTTCCACTTCGTCGTGCGGTGCCCAAAATGGACGCCCGTTTCGAGCAACGTTTTCATCTTAAGTGCTGATGGCATTGCGTTTCACTCCGTCAATTGGTTGGTGTTTACATCACCCACACCGTTCGTCCTCCGGCTGAGAACCGCCTGTAGCGGCAACACCTGCCAGAGTCCCGATGTGTGCTATTTGAGTGTTTGGGCATTGAGAAATTCCCAGCCAAACATTCTATCAGAAGGTGACGAAGGCGCAATGCCTATACTGATATTGTCGAAGTCGTTACGCAAAAATTATAGCGCTCCCATGACCAATACCACAAAATACAGTCGAAGTCGTTACGCAAAAATTATAGCGCTCCCATGACCAATACCACAAAATACAGTGGAATGGCTGCCAAGATCAGCCCATCAATACGATCCAGAAAGCCGCCGTGCCCTGGTAGCATGTGGCTGGCATCTTTGACGTGATAATAGCGCTTGAAGACCGACGCCAGCAAATCCCCCAGGATGGCAAGGCAGGAGAGCAGCGGATTGATGATGATGGCCGGGATGGGTGGCAGCCCGAACAGCAGCACAACCGCCACACCCGCTAAACCGCCACAGATCAGGCCAATGACCGCGCCTTCTACGGTTTTGCCTGCGGAGATTGACGGCGCGAGCTTGCGATGGCCAAACAGCCGCCCACCGATCAGCGCAAATGTATCTGTCGCCCATGTGTTGGCAAACAGCAGGTACACCCAGGCCATGCCTTGCGGTAGGGCGCGAATGCTCAGCAGCGCCGCCAACGGCAAGCCCACATACATCGCCCCCAATAGCAGCGCCGGGAAGGGGTGATAGGTGAGGCCATGTGTAACGAAAAAAAAGCAGCGTCAGCGCCAGCAACAGCACAAACCACGTCATCGCTGCGCCAGTTGCCGCCAGCATAATCGCTGTGCCGATCACCAACGTAGGCACCAACGCCCGCCGATCACCGACGATCAT
>DAOTTW010000092.1:0-11433 GCA_034437615.1 Anaerolineae bacterium
GTGTGGCGGACGCAGCAAGCCGCGTCCCTACACAGCCGTTTTGGACCGTAGGGACGCCATTCTTGGCGTCCGGGGCGGCGTCAGCCGCCATAAAATACGGTCAAACATCCAATACCTACCCCTGTAAAACACGGGGTCACCCCTACAAACGTTGTGGTTCGTCCGCCTGGGCGACGATCTGCTGGCCGGACCGCAATAAATCGGCGCTGAGGCAGCTATGCACGGGCAGAATCGCCAGCACATCGCCCACCTGAATCTGATTGAACGTCGCGTCATCCGTGTGGATGATGCCATGCTCCTGTGAGAGCGAGACGACGTAGGTATTGGGCAGCGGGGCCGTCCAGGTGCCGTTGGCCTTCAGGCGCGTGGCCAGCCCGAACAGCATCGCGCCATCCGCAGGCAGCCGATCCTGCGAGAGGTGCACAGCGCCGCCGTAAATCACGATCTGGTTGCGCTCGGCTTGCTTGGCGACGACGGGGCAGGCCACTGCAACGGCAATATCCTCGTAGGTGCAGCTACCGATCTGCGCCTGACTGAGATCATAATAGACGAAATTGCCGGGGCGCACCTCATCCACGCCCGTAAATTCCGGCATCACGGAGCAGGTCGGCGTATCCCCGACGCTGATCTGTAGGCCGCCGAAGCCATGTGAGGCCAGGTAATCGTGTGCGTGGGTCATGCGCTGGGCGGTCTCGTGCCACAGGTCGCGGATGGCGTCCGCGTCGCGTAGCGCGTAGCTGTGTCCGGCATGGGTCAGCACGCCGCGCAGCCGCAGGTGATGCACGGGTTGGATGGCCAGCCCCAGCGTCGTCAGCGAAAAGTTATCATCCCAGGCCACGCCTGTGCGCTTGTAGCCCGTGTCTACGTCAATCCAGATGTCAACGGGGGCGCGCAGGTTATCACGCAGGAAAACCACCGTCTCCGGCGATTCGACAATCAGGCCCAGCGTGATCTGTGCCGCCAGCGCGTTCAGCGCGTCGATTTGCAGCCAGTTCACCGGGAAGGCTATCGTGATGTCCTGCCAGCCCGCCGCCGCGAATTGCTGCGCCATCTGCACGGAGGATACCGTGATCTGCGTCACGCCGTAATCCCGAAACCACGCGCCGACCTGCTCGGATTGGTGCGTTTTGAAGTGGGGCCGCAGCGTCACATTGCTGCTGTTGGCCTTGTCGCTCATGCGGCTGATGTTGCGGCGGGCGATGTGTTCGTTAATCAAAAGGGTCGGTTGTGTAATTTTCATGGCTGCATCTGCAAAGGCTGTTGACATCAATTAAGCCATTATAGCACGATGCAACCTGTGCAGACCTCTCATTGTATGCTAAACTTGCTTTCACCTTCTTATCAACTTTCAGGCGAGGTGCTATGACGAGCAATTACAACAGCCAGCAGTGGCGTGTGCTGGCCATCGACGACGAAGCGGACAACCTGCGTATCGTGCGCAAGGTGCTGACGCATGAAGGGGCCGACGTGATGGCTGTCACGTCGATTCACGCTGCAAAGGCCGCGCTGGAAGGCTGGCAGCCCTCTGTTATCCTGCTCAACCCGGAACTGCGGCAGGTGGATGGCGCGGATGGCTGGGCGCTGTATTACGATCTGCGCCAATGGCCGCACACACGCAATCTGCCGATTGTGGCGCTGACGGGCCATGCGCTGCCGGATGCGCTGCGCGGCGTGCAGGAGGCTGGCTTCGATGCCACGCTGCTGAAGCCCTTCCACATCGAACAATTGCTGAACGCCATCAAAAGCGCTATCGCAGGCCGTATGGTAGACTGAATTGCATCTTGTAGGGGCGGTTCACGACCCTCTACAGGGATAGGTATTTGATGGCGACTGACGCCGCCCCGGACGCCAAGAATGGCGTCCCTACGGTTCACAATAGCTGTGTAGGGACGCGGCTTGCTGCGTCCGCTACCGAAAACAATGAAAAAACCAAAATACCTACCCTTGTGAAGAGACCGAGAGGGGGCCTAACACAGGCATGGACGACACGTTTGCAAGAAAAGCACGCCTGCCTGGGTCGTTACGTTTTCTTGTGGTACTTGGCGCTAGATGGATACAATACGCAAAATGCAGATCGGAGCAGAAATAGACTATGAAAATTTACACCAAGACGGGCGACAAGGGCGAGACCAGCTTGTTTGCCGGTGGGCGCGTGCCGAAAAACAACGCCCGCGTCGGCGCTTATGGCACGGTGGACGAACTAAACGCGCTGCTGGGCGTGGTGCGGGCGCACGGCGTGCCTGCGCAGGCCGACGAACAACTCGCCCTCATCCAGCAGGAGCTATTTGAGGTGGGCGCGGACCTGGCCACACCGCTAGAGGCCAAAGCCGATTGGATTACGCGCCTGACGCCTGAGCCAGCCGCACGCCTGGAGCGCTGGATTGACGGCATGGATGCGCAATTGCCAGCGCTGACGGCCTTCATCCTGCCCGGTGGCACGCTGAGCGCCGCACAAACGCAACTGGCGCGTACCGTCTGCCGCCGCGCTGAACGCGATTGCGTGCACCTTTCGCAGCAAGAGGACATCAACGCGGCGCTGTTGTCGTACCTGAACCGCCTGTCGGATTACCTGTTCACGCTCGCACGCTGGCTGAATCAGAGCGCCGGGGTCACAGAGCCGCAGTGGTCCGGCAAGCGTACCTGATGCGCTGCACGTATCGCAACTACTCAGACAGGCATATTTTGCCCGCGAATTGGCCCTCCCCCCCTCAACCCCCCTCTCCCGACCGCCGCTACGCAGCTAGGAGAGGGGGAAGCAGGCTGCTAGAAGCCCCTCTCCCAGTGCCAAAGGCACGTTTGGGAGAGGGGTTTGGGGTGAGGGCCGAGTAGTTACCCTGCTACAAAAAACGCCTGGTGGGTGCCAACGCGCTTTGTGGGTCTTATGGCATCCATTCCACCAATGCTCCCACACAACGACGCCGCACCGACCAGGCGCAGGTTACGGTCGCGCTACATATCGCTTGATGTCGCAAGGGGGGGCTTGTGCAAAGCGCCATCCCGCTGCGTGAATCGGAACGCAGAGGCGTCTGCCTAGCGGCGTAAACCCAAACGTTCAATCAGCGCCCGATAGTCTGCTGGGCGCTTACGGTTGATGTACTGTAGATGCCGACGACGTTTGCCGACCAACTTCAGCAGGCCACGCCGAGAGTGCTCGTCATGGCGGTGCGTGCGCAGGTGGTCGGTAAGCTGAGTGATGCGCTTGGTGAGCATGGCCACCTGGACTTCTGGTGACCCCGTATCGCCCTCAAAGCGACCAAATTCGCCAACAATCTGTTCTTTCTCGTCTTTTGTGAGTGGCATATGAACCGTCCTGCTCCTTGAGCTATGTGTCACCGGATGGGTTGGGCGGTTAACCCATCGGTCAGATACTAACAACATGCGATAAACGATTGTAGCAGACGCACGGTACGCTGCCAATGCCGATAGCTTGCTTAGCGATCATCCGCCACGAGCTTTACCGTGTGGTGCGTGCGAAAGAGGCTGTATTGATCGTCCCGGCCCTGTAGCGGGTTCAGTACATTTTCCGTCTGCATGATCGACAGCCACAGGTCAATATCCCAGTTTTGGGACGGCGCTAACTCGCGGATGTGCTGCGCGGTAATCAGTGCATTACGCTCGTACAAATCCAGCAAAATACGGATGAACAGGTCGCGCTGACTCAAGATCGTGCGTGCGTAGGGCGAATCCGTGTTGATAGAAATGCCCTTCGTGTTGAAGTCGCTCTGTGGGTTCGAGTATTCGCCCACATCCACCGCGCCATTCGCCTGCAAATACTCGACAGCACGCTGGAAGGCCATACCGGGGTCGAATTGGCGCAGGCGACGGTGCAAACTACCCAGTGGGCACCAGGCAAAGTTGCGAAAGCTGGTGAATTGCTCTACGCTGACCACCACGCGCACCGTCATTTCAAAGGCGGTCGCGTCGTATTCGGCCAGCGCTTGCGGCGATTTCCCGCGCCAATCTTCCGCCGGTTCGCCGTCTTGCGGCTGCATCTGCTCAACCACTGCTTCCGGCTCCGGCGCATCGTCCGGCAGGCGGATCACCGGCACCAGATCATCCGGGTTGTGGCGGTGCGGCACCAGTTCACGCCGCAGCACGCGCTCCCGTACCAGCGTATCAATCCAGTGTGAGCGCCACTGGTCGTCCGCATTCATCCCAACGCGGCTCAGGTCGCGCTCCATCTCCAGCCCCTTCAGCAAGAAGCCATAGTTCACATATTCCCAGCCGCGCACGCTGAGCGTATTGGCCACACGCCGCATAATAGAGTTCGCGATGGTGCGCGTCTTGTCCACAATCGGATGTTGCGTGTTGGCGGTCATGCTGCCGTTGTTGTTGACGGACTGTAATAGCCCCATCGAAAGCGCCTGCGAGACAAGATCATAGCCCCGATCCTGCGAGGCCACCGCACCCACATCTTGCAATTGGGATATAAGCTGGTCGGTCTCTAGCGTATCGGTGTTCAGGCGTTGCGCCAGCCGATCAAACTGAATAACCACGCTGGACCACTGCGACGGCACAAAATCGCCGTCGTCATGCGCCAACATCGGCGACTGGCTGAGCGACTGATGGGTGGCTAAATCCGTGAATTCATCGAAGAATTCAAGCTGGACCGCCTGGTGTTGCATAATCTGGCGTGCAATGCTGCCCTTCACGCCCCACACGATAACGGTTTTGCCGCGCTGTACCAGCGTGTTGATCACATCGTTGAAGTCCCGGTCACCGCTGGCCAGGATGTAGACATCGGCTGATTCTGAATAGCCGGAATCCGTAATAATGTCACGGGCGATGCGGATGTCAGCGCTGTTTTTACCGGGTAGGTTAAAAACGGGGTCGATGTTGGCTAGCGCAAGGCGTGAGGGCGCATCGTCCGCGACCTCACGGCCCGCGTAATCCACCAGTGGCGGCAACGTCCCGCGCTGGCCCCAGGGCGCATACGCCGACAACTTGACGACCTGCCCATGTGAACGCGCCTGCGACAGCATACGCTCAATCAGGTGGTCCAGGTTCACCATATAGCCCTGTTCGTTCAGGCTGATGGCGATATTCTCAAAGTCGATGTAAACCGCGACGTTCTTCGATTGGATGCCAAGCAGCGTCTCTAGCGGCTGAAAGATGATCTCATCAGCGAATTCAGTGCCCTTGAGCACGTCCTCGGACCCCCACATACGGATGCGTGCGCTGCGTGTCGTCTTGATGCGGCGGATCAACGGCAGCAGGTCGCGGCTTGTCGTCGCCAGGATCAACTCATCAACCGGGTCCGGGTCGTATGAAAAATAGTGGATAATTAAGATGTCTGCGATAGTCTCGCGGTTGAGCACTTCAAAGACTTCGTAGCCTGCCGCGCGAAAGATGCTCATGGGGTTCAGGGCACCGCGCTTGTGCTCATACGCAGACCAGTTCGCAACGGCGATGGCCCGCAGTTTATCCACGCTGACCAGCCCCGCAGCCAGCGCCGCGCCACCACGTAGCCCAACGGCCAACTCTTGCAGGTCAACGATCATCCCGCGTGCCTGGAAGCGCTCTAGCAAGTCATCGACATCTACAACCAAATAAGCAGCCATAACTAATCCTAAAAATGCTACCAGATCACCTCGCTCATAACCTGTACGTGGCTATAGCTCGCTGGTCGTCTTTCGTCGCATCTGGTCAGCAAATAGTTTGTCGTCCGAACAGATCACCCAGAGTCGTGTTGTCGAAGCCATGGATGCTTAGATGCATGTGTACGGCGAAAAATGCGACTGGCCTCCCTGAGTAATCGTTTTCTTGTGTGCCATTGTACCGGAAATCACAATAATCGGCATAGCGAGGTTGACACAACAGCGCTGTCTTTACACGATTAAAACATTAATCTCAGAAGATAGCACAGTGCTGTTAAATCTACATTAGATCATGTGTAGTGCGTTTTAAGGCTTACATAATGCGGCAGCTTAGGCTTTTCCAGCTAAAAAACAAGTCAAATTCTTGCAACATCGGCAATGCGGCTGACGCCGCTCGGACACCCAGAAGGGTGTTCCTACAGTACAGGGCATCGTTCGTAGGGACACGGCTTGCCGTGTCCGCAAACCGTGTCAATTATTTTGTTGGGATGGCCTTAGTAGGCTTTGGCGAATAGCGCGACGCGCTCGGCACTCTCGCCTGTATAGACGCATTGGCCGATACTATCGGGTTGCTCAAACGGGAAGCAACGCAGGGTCGCCCCGGTTTCGTCCTTCACGCGGCGCTCGTCATCATCAGAGCCAGCCCAGGCAGCACGCGCCCAGCCACCCGCTTCGATCACCTGCCTGAAGTCGTCATAGCCCCTCACGTCGTGGATGTTGGCATCACGAAATTCGGTGGCCTGCTTCAGCATAGACGCCTGCACATCGTCCAGCAGCGCCCTGACCGCCGCTACAATCCCATCCTGCCCGATGAACTGCTTGCCCGCTTTGCCGAGCACGTCTCGACGCGCCAGCACCGCGTTATCTTTCTCCACGTCTTTCGGCCCGATTTCCAGGCGCACAGGCACGCCACGCATCTCCCAATCGTTGAATTTGAAGCCGGGGCGCTGGTCGCGCTCATCCAGGTGCACGCGGATGCCCGCATCACGCAGTTGCGCCACCAAACGCTGTAGCACGGCCATCACCTCTGCCTTTTCGTCGTCCTGCTTATACACCGGGATCGCCACCACCTGATAGGGTGCTAGCTTGGGCGGCAGGCGCAAACCCTGGTCGTCACCATGCGCCATCACAACCGCGCCGACCATGCGCGTGCTGACGCCCCATGATGTCGTCCAGCAAAATTCCTGTGCGTTGTCTTCGCTCAGGTATTTAATATCGAACGCCTTCGCGAAGTTCTGGCCGAGGTTGTGGCTGGTGCCTGCTTGCAGGGCACGCTTATCGCCCATCATGCCCTCAATGGTATACGTGCGCAACGCCCCGGCGAAGCGTTCCACGTTGCTCTTCTGGCCCTTGATGACGGGCAGCGCCGCATCGTCATAGGCAAACTGCGCGTAAATATCGAGCATCTGCAACGTCTCGGCTTCGGCCTCGTCGTGCGTTTTGTGTGCGGTGTGGCCCTCTTGCCACAGGAATTCCGTCGTGCGCAGGAAGGGCCGTGTGCGCATCTCCCAGCGAACGACATTCGCCCACTGGTTAATCAGCAGCGGTAAATCCCGATAGGATTGAATCCACTCGCTGAAGGCTTTGCCGATAACCGTTTCCGAGGTCGGGCGCACCACCAGCCGCTCTTCCAGTTCCTGCCCACCTGCAATCGTGACCACAGCTAGCTCCGGGCTGAAGCCTTCGACGTGCTCCGCTTCGCGTTGCAGGTAACTCTCTGGGATGAACAGCGGGAAGTAAGCATTCTGGTGGCCTGTGGCCTTGAAACGCCGGTCCAGCCCGTTCTTGATGCCCTCCCAGATTTCATAACCATAGGGCTTGATGATAACGCAGCCGCGCACCTCGGTTTGTGCCGCCAGCCCTGCCCGATAGACGATTTCGTTATACCACTTCGAGAAATCTTCGCTTTGCGGCGTCACAGCCTGCGCCATAGTCGTATCCATCCCTCATGCTTCGATTGATCTTTGGCATTAAATTGATCTTTGGCATTGAATTGATCTTCAGCATTAAATTGATCTTTGGCATTGAATTAAAAGTAACATCATAGCGTGCTTTGGGTGGATTTTCGAGGGCAGGCTAAAGCAGTCACCGCCTACCATATGCGATGACGTTTTAACCGGATTCGGTGCACAATCTACGCTGAGGCATCGCGGCGCAACCTGGCCAGCAGGCGCAGCAAGGGCTTACGGAACCACAACGACAGGCCAATCAGCAGCGCAACACCCACGTAAACCAACAGCAACATCGCTGGGTTATTGACGATGGTATTGCCCAGGCCGACGAACACCAGCGTTGGCAACGACCCCGCCACGAACGACACACTCACATAAGTGCGGAAGCGGATGTTCACCAGCCCCGCGCCATAGCTCAGAAAATCCCAGAAGGCGAAAAGCAAGATGCGCGCCGCAGCCAACGATTGCCAACCATGCAGGTATTTATCGGAAAATTCATCGACTTGCCGGATGCCCTGCTCACCGACCAGCCGCGCCACCACCGGGCGGCCTAAATAACGCGCAATCAGAAAGCTGATGCTGCCGCCGATGACCTCGCCAATCAGCGTGTAGAGCACGCCAACCCAGACGCTATCGAAAAGCGTGCCTGCAAAGACCTGTATCGGGCCGCTCGTCAGCGGTGCAAAGACATACGTCAGCGCCTTGAGCGCCACATAAGCCAGCGCTGCCAATGGCCCAGAGTCACGGATTACGCCTTGCAGGGCTTCTACGCCAACCGCGTTGATGAACAGCGTGATCGCTGTGACAAAGACGACGAAGCCCAGCGCACCGAATATGAATTCGCGGCTGAGAAAACCCTTGCCGGCCTGCTGTACGCTGAGGGCGACGACTTCTGATGTGGTGCGTTTGTCTGTGGTGGGGTGTTGCATAGTCACTCGCGAACTTGGTTTACATCTTGGTTCCACAGCGTCCCCATGTGATAAATCTGCACCTGTCGGGGCTTGATACATCAAGCCCCGACTACAGGCTATTCGTTGAATAATTCACCAACGCTGCGCCCCTCGTGCGCCCGCAGGATGACCTCGGCCAACATCGGCGCAACCGATAGCACAGTCATGTTATCGGGGCGGATGTGGTCCGGCACGGGCAGCGTATTCGTGCAGATGATCTCGGCCAGGTGCAGCGCGATCAGGCGCTCGTAGGCGTCCTCGGTCATCATGGCATGGGTGAAGGCCACGTACACATCTTTTGCGCCGTTTTCGCGCACGACGTTGACCGCGTTAACGATGCTGCCTGCTGTGTTGACCTCGTCATCAACCATCAGCACATTCTTGCCCTTCACATCACCGATTAACGACAAGGCCATAGGGCGCTCGTTGTTGTCAATGCGGCGCTTCTCAATCAGGGCAGTCGGGACGTTCAGCCGTTCACCCCAGTTGCGCCCCTGCTTTGCGAAGCCCAGGTCCGTCGCGACGACCACCAGATTAGGGATTTGCTTTTCGGCCACATAATCGCTCAGCAGGTAAAACGCAGAGAGCGCATCGCCCGGAATGTTGAAAAAGCCCTGAATCTGACCTGAATGCAGGTCGATACTCATATAGCGGTCGGCACCGGCCGCTTCGATGAAGTTGGCCATCATGCGTGCCGTAATCGGCACACGCGGCTGATCCTTCTTATCGGAGCGTGTGTAAGTCATATACGGGATGACCACGTTGATGCGCCACGCGGAATCCCGCTTGAGTGTGTCGATCATGATGAACAGTTCAAAGATGGTCTCATGAATGGGCGCTGCCATCGTCTGCACAAGGTAGACATCTTTACCGCGCACACTTTCGCGCAAGCGGATGAAGATGTTGCCATTGGAGAATACCTTGCGGTCATAGTAGCCGGGGCGCACATGCTCATAACCCGCCTTGCCGCTCAAATACGACGCAATTTCGGACCCCAGCCCGTTTGCTGCGGACCCACAGAAGAGTTTCATCTCACCGAAGCGGTTATTCGCGTTCATGTTGCGGTTAAACCGAATCCCCGGCACTTTGTCATCCATAGCTCAAGCCCTGTCGTGAAAGTATGACACAAACCGTTCAGGGGGTGACATCGGCCTGTGCAAGCAAGTGCTGTACGGCGCTCTCTGGGTCGATCTCACGTAAACGGATTTGCTCTACAATTTCGCCCATTGTCTCACTAGAGAGGGTATTTGATAAGCGCCGTATCAGGGCGTTTTGCAAGCGTTCATATAGCTCAATTTCGATGTAGCGTGCCTCTAGCGCTGCGGCCTCGCCACTTTGCTGTAAATGCTGCTGATGGGCCTGTATTGCATCGACCAGTTCGGCTACGCCCTCATTGCTGGTTGCAACTGTTTTCACCACAGGCGGAATCCACAGCGGGGCGTGCGCGTCGCTTGCTACTGTCGTCTCGGTAGCCGGGGCGCTCTGGACGATGCGGCCATGATGTGAACTGAACTGCTCACGGGCGGCGGGGTGGCCAAGCTCTAGCATGGCACGCAAGCCGCGTGCGGTCTGATCTGCGCCGGGGCGGTCTGCTTTGTTGACCACCAGCACATCGGCAATTTCTAGAATACCCGCCTTGATCGCCTGCACATCATCGCCCAGGCCGGGTGCCTCTACCACAACTGTCGTATAGGCCGTGCGCACAATATCGACCTCGCTCTGGCCAGCGCCGACGGTCTCGACAATCACGATGTCGAAGCCCGCCGCGTCCATCACACGCACGGCGTCGCGGCTGGTGCGGGCCAGCCCGCCCAGGCTGCCGCGTGTCGCCATACTGCGGATGAACACGCCGCTATCCCCATGTAAATCCTGCATTCGGATGCGATCACCCAGGATGGCACCGCCGGAAAAGGGGCTGCTGGGGTCTACCGCGATGATGGCCACGCTCTGACCTTGTGCCCGATACGCTTTCGACAGCGTGTTCACCAGTGAGCTTTTGCCCGTGCCCGGTGCCCCCGTGACGCCGATAATCCAGGCCTTGCCAGTATGCGGGAAAAGCTGCGCCAGTGCACTTTTTGCCTCGTGCGTTTCGTTCTCTACCCTGGTGAGCAGGCGAGCCAACGCCCGCCGACGCCCTGCCAGCACTTGCTCGGCTAACGGCAACATCGTGGCTAGCCTGCCTCGCTGGTGCTCTGTGCACCGGTCAGTTTGTTGATGAAATCGCGGATATAATCGGTGGCTGTGCCAGGGCCAAAGACACCCGCCACGCCGAGCCGCTTCAGCGGCTCATAGTCCTCCTCTGGGATGATGCCGCCGACGATCATGGGCACGTCGGCCAGGTCGTTTGCGTCCAGCGCCTCGCGGATGCGCGGCACCAGCGCCATATGCGCACCACTGAGGATGCTCAGGCCGACCACATCCACATCTTCTTGCAGTGCCGCCTCTGCGATCATCTGCGGCGTCTGACGCAGGCCCGTATAGATGACCTCCATACCTGCATCACGCAGGGCGCGTGCGATCACCTTTGCGCCACGATCATGCCCATCCAGGCCCGGTTTTGCGATTAATATACGTGCTGCCATATTCCGACAATCCTTTTGTTAAAACTTTTTGACCCAATTATAACACCACTGCTGACGTGAAAGCAGTGAGGGTTGCCTGCTAATACAGCACGGCGTAAATACTGTGGCAGCTTGCGGACGCGCAGAAGCGCGGTATCGGCCACTATAACGCTGTTCAAGCTGGTTATGTAGGGACGCGGCTCGCTGCGTCCGCCACCGAAGACGACGACAAATCTAAAATACCTACCCCTGTGAACAATCCCCCTCTCCCACCATACCCAGACAACAATGGAGAGGGGGAAGCAAGCCGTTTAAAGCCCCTCTCCCAGTGCCAAAGGCACGTTCGGGAGAGGGGTTTGGGGTGAGGGCTGAG
>DAOTTW010000093.1:0-2230 GCA_034437615.1 Anaerolineae bacterium
CCTATGTTCAACAATGTGGCCTTGTTCTCGGATCATTTCCTTGAGAAGCGCTTGCCGGAAAGACCTGAATGGGATGAAGGCGCATTGCCTGTTTTCCGGCAGTTGAACAATCTGTTTGCCAATGTGCGTAGCAGACTCGGCAATGCACCTGAAGAGCAGACACGCACTGACTTGCTTGAGCCGATTTTTCGTGAGTTAGGCTTCTCATGGACGCAGCGACAATCCAGTGGGGATGTTGTGCAGCCGGATTATGTGCTGACTGAGACAGACAGCGAGCAGACCATCGCTTACGCGCTCACGTATCGCTGGAATCGCTTTCTGGATGGTCGCGACATGATAGCCAATGGCGGCGGGGAAGGGCTGGACGCCGGGAAATACGACGATAACCCCGGCGCACGTGTGGTGAGCTTGCTGGCAAAAGACGACGCACCACCGTATATCATCGTGACCAACGGCAAAATCTGGCGACTGTATGCGCGTGAAGCCCATAGCCGCGCCACGAACTACTACGAGATTGACCTGGAAGAGACGCTGACCGACCCGGAGCGTGACATCGCGATGCGCTATTTCTGGCTGTTCTTTCGGTCGGTTGCGTTTGAAGTACAAACGACCACTGTAAACGGTGAAACACGCGATATTTGCTTTTTAGATGTGTTGCTAGCAGGCAGTGCGGATTATGCCAAGCAGCTTGAAGATAGGCTGAAGGACCGCGTATTTGAGCAAATCTTCCCGCGATTCGCAGAGGGCTTCATTCGCAATCGCTGGGGCACACAGACACCCACACAGGATGAGCTTGATGCCGTGTATCAGGCCACGCTGACGTTCCTGTATCGCATCATGTTCTTGCTATACGCCGAGGCGCGTGATCTGCTGCCCATCAACGAGGAACGCGGCTATGCCGAGACCAGCCTCAAACGCATCAAGGATGAGATCGCCAAGCAGGGGGGTGTTTTGCTGGATGAATCCGCTGCGCAGATCGCCAGCGATTATAGCCCATCGCAAACGGGCTTATATGACCGTTTAACGCGCCTGTTTACCGTCATCGACAAGGGCGACCCCGCGCTGAACGTGCCCAATTACAACGGCGGCCTGTTCGTGACCGACCCCCCGGACGATGACAGCGGCCCGGAAGCGGCCAATGCCCGTTTTCTGCGTGATACAGCCATCCCAGATCGTTATCTGGCGCTGGGGCTGGATCGGCTGGCGCGGGATGTGGAGCAGCGGCCCGGCGGTGGATTGGTCGCGATTGATTACAAGTCGCTAGGCGTGCGACAACTGGGCAGCATCTACGAAGGCTTGCTGGAATTCCGGTTGCGCATTGCGCCGCAGAAGATGGCGATTGTGAAGGGCAAGCGCACGGAAGAAATCGTACCCTACCAGCAGGCCAAGATAAAGAAGCTGCAAATCGTGCAGGTCGGGCCTGCTGCGCATAAGGCCGAAAAGACGCTTGCTAAGGGCGCTGTGTACCTGGAGAACACCAAGCAGGAGCGCAAAGCCTCCGGCAGCTACTACACGCCGGATTACATCGTGAAGTACATCGTGCGGCACACCGTCGGCCCGGTGCTGGACGAGAAATTTGCGCAACTGACGCCACGCCTGCGCGAAGCTGAGAAGCGTTTTTATCAGGCGCGACAGAACAACAGGGCCAAGCAGAAGCAGGGCATGAAGATACAAAGCCCCGATCTGGTGTGGGAAAGCGAGGCCATGCAGCAGCTAGCCGCCGATGTGCTGGACGTCAAAGCGCTTGACCCTGCGATGGGCAGCGGGCACTTTCTGGTTGAGGTCGTGGATTATGTGACGGACCGCGTGCTGCAATTTCTGGATCGCTTCCGTTACAACCCCGTGAGCGCCCAATTGCGACAGGTCCGCGAGAGCATCTTGCAGAACATGGACGAGCAGGGCGTCAACATCGACGAAAAGCGCCTGACGGACATCAACCTGCTGAAGCGGCAGGTCTTGAAGCGCTGTGTGTATGGCGTGGACCTGAACCGCATGGCGGTGGAACTGGCGAAGGTCAGCTTGTGGTTGGATGCCTTTACGCTGGGCGCGCCTTTGAGCTTCCTTGACCATCACCTGCGCTTGGGCAACTCACTGATTGGCACAATGGCGCGTGATGCTGATAAGCAGTTACGGGGTGTGGGTGGACAGTTGACGCTGTTTTCCGGTCCCTTTGTGGGGCTGCTGCAAGCCGCCGAGGTGATGCGCGGCGTGAGCGCCTTAGCGGATGCCA
>DAOTTW010000094.1:0-5850 GCA_034437615.1 Anaerolineae bacterium
AACCGTACCCACACCACACCCCGTTACTGCTCAGCCCTCTCCCCGCAACTACTCAGGCAGGCATGTTTTGCCCGCAACTTGGCCCTCACCCCCTCATTCCCCCTTCTCAGGGGTAGGTATTTCGGCGGACGTGCCATTGCACGTCCCTACACAACCGCTGTGAACCGTAGGGACACCCAATGGGGTGTCCGGGGCGGCGTCAGCCGCCATAAAATACAGTCAATCATGAAAACCCTACCCTTGAGAACTCAATCACCCTCTCCCACCATACCCAGACAACAATGGAGAGGGGGAGGTACGCTGTTAAAAGCCCCTCTCCCAGTGCCAAAGGCACGTTCGGGAGAGGGGTTTGGGGTGAGGGCTGAGTAGTTACGTTTATCTGGCTGACAGGCTGACGTTAGTTTAGACAGAAAGCTAAAGCGCTATCTTCATGGAAATCCTCTTCGGTCTCGCTTTTGTTATATCGCTGGTCGGCTGGATGTATCTGTTGCGCCGCCAGCAGACAACCGTACAGCAAGCGATACAGGTCGCGCTGGAAAGCGAGCAACGGATGCGCGACCTGCAAAATGACCTGCGTGAGCGGGATAAAGCAATCGCCAATTCACAGCGCGATATGGCCACAGCCGATGGGCTAATCCTCAATTTGCGGCAGGAAGTCGCACGCAATCATAGCACCATCGCAGATTACGAAACGCAGCTTAAACAACAAAGGGACACCATCGCCACCCTACGCAACCAGATCAACACCAGCGAAAAGGACTCCGTGCAAAGCAAGGCGCTTTTCGAGACGGTTGCGACAGTGGCCTATGATGTGGTATTCGTGCTGGATGAAGATTTCACGGTGATTGCGATGAACCACGCCGCCGACCAGCTTTTCGGCCCGCGACACCCACTGGGCGAACCCCTGCTGGGGGTGATCGACTCGCCTTATTTGCAGGACGTGGTAGAGCGGGCGCTCGGTGAGGACGAAAGCCTTGAAGAGCAAATCACGATAGATACGACGATCTACCGTGCGCGCACACAGGTCATGCGCTATGACAACGAACACGTGTTTATCGGCGTGGCCTTGCAGGATGTCACCAAGCTGGTGCGCCTGAACCGCGCACGGCGCGATATGGTCAGCAACATCTCGCATGAACTGAACACGCCCATCACCAAGATACGCCTGATTATCGAGGGGCTATTCCACGAGCAAGAACGCCCCAAGCGCAAAGCCAGCATCGCATCGCTGAAGGACATCGCCCGCGAAGTCGATTCGCTGCAAGACATCGTGGATGATATGCATTACCTCTCGCGCATTGAATCCGGCCAGGCCATTATGATGCTGGTCTCGGTCAATCTGGTCGAGATCGTGGACGAATCCATTGAGCGCGTCAGCAACCAGCTTGAAGACAGAGATTTGCGCATCGTCAAGCATATCCCGGAGCGCATCCGCGTGCTGTGTGACCGCGATCAGGTCCGGCGTGTGATGCTTAATTTAATCGGCAACGCAATCAAGTGGTCACCGGACGGTGAAACCATCACCCTGAGCGCCCTGGAAGGCGTGACCAGCGATGGCGAAACCGAGATTACCATCAGCGTCTTCGATAACGGGCCTGGTGTGCCGGAGGACCAGCGCGAACGCATCTTCGAGCGCTTTTATCAGATTGACCCAGCACGCACAAAGGGCCAGGGTTCCGGGCTGGGCCTGGCTATCTGCAAGCACGTCGTAGAAGCGCACGGGGGCTACATCTGGGCAGAGGGCAACAGCAAGGGCGGTGGCGGGCGCTTCTTGTTCACGTTGCTGGCCGCTGATAGCGAAGCCGAAGACGATGCAGAGCCGCTACCCTTCAACGCCCGTGAAGGCACCTCTGAATTCGACGCCATACCCAATGTCCTCAGAAACGGCGACACGCCCACGCCCCCAATTTATGAGGATGTCGATGCAGACGACGCAGATACAGACGATGCAGACGACGCAGATACAGAACAGCGAGACGCCGAGCAAACAGAAGAAGCGAAAATGTAACTCAGGGTGCAGTCGTCTTCAGGTTGAAGGTTGGGGTGGGGCCTGTGATTACAAACGTATTGCAGTTTTGTCGTCCGCGAACTATAATGGGGTTAGCAATAGATCAACCGAATAGACCTTCGGGGCAGGGTGCAAGTCCCTACCGGCGGTGAGGTGGGCCAGGAAACAGCCTACCAAGCCCGCGACCCGTGTCATTAACGCGCAAGCCGCGTTGATGCGTCATGATGCATAAGCGTCGTGCCGGTGGATGTGGTGCAAAGCCACAGCCGACAGTGATAGTCTGGATGAGAGAAGGTTTACGGCCTTTGGCGACCTGACGGAGCCGAAGCGCCTTCTGTTTGGTATAGGTATACGCCCAGGTGATGCGCTTTGCTTGGTGTGTCTGTTTTGCTTGGCATCTATCCGCCAAGAACAGCCCCGACCAACCGCACAACGGGCGTCATACTGTCACCGGATGCCTGCCCCGTTTGTCTATACTTAGCGAACGGGATTTTTTATTATGCAGGTCATCATAGACCCACACCCCACCCCGGAAAAGCACACGAAACACAAACGGCTCGCCGCTGGTCGCCGCTGGTTGCAGCGGCTCGCGCCATTGCTGACGCTGCTGGTGTTGCTGGCGGGCTGGCAGGGCCTCACCGCGCTGGACCTGTACCCGGAGTTCATCATCCCACCACCCGCAGACGTTGCAGAGACGTTCGCGGAGGTGCTGCTAGATGGCAGCCTGTGGAAGCATACACAGGTCACGTTGTATGAGATGCTGGTCGGCTTGCTGATTGGCGTGTCATCTGCGACAGCCTGCGGCTATCTGATCGCCAAGAGCCGCCTGTTGGGTGATCTGCTCTCCCCGGTGATCGTCGCGCTGCAATCCACACCAACCGTCGCCTACGCGCCACTGCTCATCATCTGGTTTGGCAGCGGCCCCACAAGCAAGATCATCACCAGCGCCATTATCGTCTTCTTCCCCATGCTGATGAACACGATTGTAGGCATTCGCGGCGTCCCGGCGGGGCTGGTGGATGTGATGCGCTCGGTGCGTGCGACGCGCTGGCAGACCTTCGTCAAGCTGGAATTGCCTGCTGCGATGCCTGTGTTCCTGACGGGGCTGAAAACGAGCGCAACGCTGGCGGTGATCGGCGCGGTGGTGGGTGAATTCGTCAGTGCAGGTAGCGGCCTGGGGCATCTGGTGACGTTAGCACGCAACCAGTTCGATACGCCGCTGGTTTTCGTGGCGGTGTTTACGATGACGGCGCTTTCGCTGATGCTATACGGTCTGGTTTCGTTGTTGGAGTGGCGTCTGCTGGCGTGGCAGCGGCGCACAGCATCGTAACGTTATATACATATATCACATATATCTAAAGAGGTAACACAACAGATGAACCGTGTACTGGTAGCACTCTTAACCGTCTTATTGGTACTTCTGCCAGCAAGCGCACAAGAGCAGGAATTGCAGCCCGAAACGCTGCTGATGACCTTCGTGCCCAACGTGCAATTTAGTAATGTCTACGTTTCTATCGACAACGGCTACTTTGCCGACGCGGGCTATGATGTAGCACTCGAATACCTGAACGAACCCGATGTGATTGATCTGGTCGCCGCCGATCAAAACCGTTTTGGCCTTGTCAGCGGCGAACAGGTCATCCTTGCTGCGGCGCGTGGTCGCCCGATCACCTTTGTATACGAATGGTTTCAGCAGTACCCGGTTGGCGTGGTCGTCTCCGCAGATGCCGACATCGAAAGCCCAGAGGACTTAGCCGGGTTACAGGTGGGCGTGCCGGGCCGTTTTGGGGCGTCTTATAGCGGCCTGACCACCCTGCTGCAATCCGTTGGCCTGGAAGAAAGCGACATCGACCTGCAAGCAATCGGCTTCGCGGCACCGGATGTCTTCTGCGTGGGTGGCGTGCAGGCGTCTACGATTTACGTCAACAACGAGCCGCTACAAATTCAGAATCGCGCCGATCAAGGCGACTGCGGCGATGTCGAAAGTGTGCAGGTCTTGCGCGTGTCGGATTATGTCGATCTGGTATCGAATGGCCTGATTACGAACCAGCGCATGATCGCAGAGCAACCTGAACAGGTCGCGGCGATGGTAGAGGCGTTTGACGCGGGCTTACGTGATACGATCAACAACCCGGCACAAGCCTACCTCATCAGCGCGAATTACGTCGAAAACCTGCCGTTGCCGGATGAAATGCAGATGATCCTGACGGCATATGCCAGCCAATTTGACGCCGCAGAAACCCGCGCAGAGCGTGACGACCTGCTGGGCGACTTGCAAGCTGAATTGAACGGCGCAGTAGTGGCGAATGACCTGCTGCAATTCGAGGTGCTGTTGGCCACACTGGAACTGCTGGACGCGGAACAACTGGGCTTCAGCGATGCGGCCTCCTGGGACAACACGCAAGAGACATTGCTGACGTTGGGCATACTCGAAGCGCCGATTGAGCTAGACGACATCTTTACAAATCGCTTTGTGCCTGCCGTGCAGGAATAATGGGTAAACGAAAACAAACCGACATGATTGTAGGGGCGCAATGCATTGCACCCAGGGCGCAGCACGCTGCGCCCCCACATATAATGCTACGAATTCATTCTCGTTCATCCATCTTGTTTATCCATCTTGTTTATCCATCTTGTTTATCTATCGCGTTCATCCATCACGTTCATCCATCAGTATCAGATAGAGGGTAACGATAACCTATGCAAGTAGCCGTGCGTGATCTGCGCGTCAGCTTCCAGACGCAGGACAAACGCCGACAGGATGCCGGGCCGCTCGCTGCGCTCGGCCCCATCAGCTTCAGCGTGGCATCCGGCAGCTTCACGACGCTGCTCGGCCCCAGTGGTAGCGGCAAAAGCACGCTGGTGCGCGTGGTTGCGGGCTTACAGGCTGCGTCGGCGGGCCGCGTGCTGCTGGATGACAACCCCGTGCGCGGCCCCTCGTCAGAGGTGGCCATGATGTTTCAGGATGCGAACCTGATGCCCTGGCGTAGTGTGCAGGATAACATCGCGCTGCCGCTGGAAATTCAGGGGATGCCAGCGGTGCAACGCGCTGAACACGCTGAAAAGCTGCTGCCGATGCTCGGTCTGGCTGATTTTGCCGCTGCATACCCTGGCGAGTTATCGGGTGGGATGGCGCAACGGGTGGCGCTGGGGCGGGTGCTGGTGCAGCGTCCGCGCCTGCTGCTGCTGGATGAACCCTTCGGCGCGCTGGATGCCCTGACGCGAGAGCAGATCAGCCTGGATTTACTGCGCATCTGGTCGCAGCAACGCCAAACCGTCATCATGGTGACGCATGACATCAACGAGGCAAGCCTGCTATCGGATCGGGTGCTGGTGCTCAGCCGCCGACCAGGGCAACTGCTGGCAGACATCCCGATTGACTTGCCGCGCCCCCGCACGCTAGCGATGATCTACACGCAGGCGTTTATCGGGCTGGCGCGTCAGGTGCGCTCAGCAATTGACCGCGCTTGAACCTACGCTTCTGCCAGCGCTGTGATGCGCTGGAGGGCGTCGTGCAGACGCACATGGCCCGTTTTCAGTGGCGGCGCGTCTAACGCTGTGCCGTGCTGTGCCGCTTCTAAAATGGCCAACATGCGGGCGGCGATGCGGTGCTGGTCATAGGGGCTGTAAAGCGCAAAATCTGCTGGTAGTGCCGCATAGTTCGCGTCTTGACCATACAAATTCGGTAACTACTCAGGCAGGCATGTTTTGCCCGCAACTTGGCCCTCACCCCCTCAATCCCCCTCTCCCGACCGCCGCTACGCGGCTAGGAGAGGGGGAGGTACGCTGTTAAAAGCCCCTCTCCATCTGTGTCTGGGATAGTTCGGGAGAGGGGTTTGGGG
>DAOTTW010000095.1:0-20529 GCA_034437615.1 Anaerolineae bacterium
AGCAGCGCGACCACATGCCCTTGATCCGCAGCGCTGGCTACCGCTTGCCGCACCGATACATCACGCACGCTATCCGATGAGACCAGCACCAGCAGCAGCGGATTATGAACGTCTAACCCGGCCTGGGTGAGGTCTTGCTGTAGGCGTTCGGCCAGTTGTGCATCACCGGGCGCATATGCGATATTCAGCATAGGGTTCTTTGTCCTTACTAGCTCTTTTGTGCTTGTCGTTTATCGTTATTTTCTGTGTTCGTGGTTTTCGTTTATCAGGATCAAAAACGGCTTGTATTCGTGAATTGCTTGACTATAGTACAGGCTTTGCATCAAAATCATATGAGCATCTGGACCGGACTTATGCCACAGCACACAGCACGCCGCCTCTTCTGGCTGATTTTAGTTTTAGGCTTTATCGTGCGCCTTGTTGCCGCAGCGCTGGCCCCACACCCCGGCATCGCGGACCCCAATCATTACTACAATCTGGCGACCAATCTGGCCGAGGGGCGCGGCTTTGTGATTGATTACATCTGGCAATATCACCGCCTACCCGCAGATGTGACGCACCCGATTGATTACTGGATGCCCCTGCCTGCGCTGCCCCCCGCGCTGATGCTCTGGCTTGCACCGGGCAGCCTGTTTGCCGCGCTGCTGCCCTCTGTGCTGATTGGCACGCTGTTGGCTACATTGGCCTATGCTGCCGCGTGGTTGGCTGATCTTGACGAACCGATACGCTTGCTGGCCATGCTGGGCGTGATCTTCCTGCCAGAATTCGTGCTAAATGCGGCCCGCACGGATACGACGCTGCTGTATGTGCTGTGTGTGGGCTTGTGTGCGTTGGCCTTCTATGCCGGGCTGCGCAAGCGTGCATTCTGGTTATTGCTGGCTGGTGGGTTTGCAGGTTTGGCGCAGCTTTCGCGGCAGGATGGCATTCTGTTGGCTCCGTCCATGCTGCTATGCCTATTAATTTACTGGCGCGTGGCCTCGCAAAAACTACCCTGGCGTTGGCTGTGGCTGATCCCGTTCGGCTGGCTGCTGGTGCTGGCCCCCTGGATGCTGCGCAATTACGAGTTGTACGCTGTGTTGCTGCCCTCCGGCGCATCGCGCACGCTGTTTATGACCAGCTTTATCGACCAATTTACTTACGGACGCACACTGGACCCACAACATTACCTGGAGTGGGGCATTGGCAACATCATCGGCAATATCACGTTTCAGGCGTTAGCGAACGTGCGCATGAGCTATTTTTTGCTGGATGTCGGCTTGCCGATATGGGTGCTGTTGGGGGGGATTGGCCTGTTGATGCAGCGCGACAAACAGCGCGAGACGCTGCTTGTGCTGCTGTTGCCGCTGGCGATGGTCCTGGCGCTGTTCTGCTTTTATAGCTTCCTGACGCCTTTCCATACGCAGGGCGGCAGCTTCAAGAAAAGCTATATGCTGGTGATACCGTTCTTGTCGGTTGTGGGGGCGTGGGCGCTGTGGCAACACGTGCGGCCACGTTGGGCAGCCTGGGCGTTTGGCTGGGTTATGGCGGGCCTGATGCTGCTGAATGCCGTGCAATTGGTGCGCCTGGATTTTGACGCGGCGCGGCGCTTTGATAGCAGCATACGTGAACTGAGCGCTGTGCTGGATGAACGCGGCGATGTCAATGGCGACGGTGAGACCATCGTGATGACGCAAGACCCCTACATCCTGAGCTATTACGGTTATCGGGCGCTAATGATCCCCAGCGATCCACGAGACATGATTTTAGAGGCGGCGTATCGCTACAACGTGGATTATATTATCCTGCCCTCAGCGCGATCAGCGCTGGCCGATCTAGAAGATGCAGACAGCGCTGGGGACGACCCGCGTTTTACCTGGTATGCGGCGACAGAAAGCCATCAATTGCTAGCGGTGCGAGCGGATTACAGGCTGCCCGCGCATAGGGATGACAGGGATGGCAGGGATGGCACCACACAATAGCGTGGCTATGCGTCTTTTTGCGGCGGACGGGCTATGCCTCTTTGGTGATGCGCACATGGCGCAATTCGTCATCGCCGTAGCTACGTGAAGATAGCTGTGCGTCACGGGCGAGCTTGTGTTGCTGCTTGCGGACGTGCGATGCCTGCGGCGTGAGGTCAACGGCGGCTTCACCCGCCTGCACGCGCACAATAGCTGCTTCAGCCTCAAGCATCGCTGCCCCAAAAGGGTCGCTTGGCCGTTCCCCCAGTCGGAATACATCTATTAAGAAGTTTTCCATCTGTGAGACGGTGTTTGCACGCAGCACATAAATCGGCATCCCACGCCGTTCCGCGTCGGCAATCAGCTTCGGGCGGCGGCGATAGTAGCTTTTCATCGTCACCACAGCCTCAGCATCTCCAAATTCGTCGGTGACTTCCAGCGGCACATTCAAGCGTTTCGCGGCCTGATACAGACGGTTGCGTGCGACGCCGTAAGCGTAGACAGTCAGTTGCTTCAGGTCCGGCGGGGTTTCCGCCGTCGCACCGTTGGCACGCTGAGTCGCGACATCCGGCGCATCGTTAGCGGGCTTGCCCTGTGTGGTGATCGGCTGTGATTGCGTGCCGCGTACCATGCGTGCCGACCCGCCACGCTGATTGGGGTTGGCGCTGTTGCGTGCCACACGTGATTCTAGCTGGTAGCTTTGCTCTTGCTTGTGAATGCTGCCATCTTCCAAGCGTGTGCGGACCTCCACAGGCAGCGGACGCCCACGCAAAATACCGTCTACCTCGGCAGCGACATCCTCATGCACGGCCAGCTTGTCGCGGGTCTGCAATTCCACCAGCATATCAAACGTGGGTGGTGAGCGCCGTTCCAGCACGGTTTTCTGTGTGCCACGCCGCCGCGCTTCATCATCAGAGAGCGTGACGGATTCGATGCCACCAACCAGATCAGAGAGCGTCGGGTTCAGCAACAGGTTTTCTAATGTATTGCCGTGTGCTGTGCCGATAAGCTGGACGCCGCGTTCTGCGATGGTACGGGCGGCTTGCGCTTCCAGTTCGCGCCCAATCTCGTCAATCACGATGACTTCGGGATTGTGGTTTTCGACTGCTTCGATCATGACCTCGTGCTGGCGCTCCGGGTGCGACACCTGCATACGGCGCGCCCGACCAACGGCAGGGTGTGGCACATCGCCATCACCGCCGATCTCGTTCGATGTGTCTACGATCACCACACGCTTAAACTCAGCCAGCACCCGCGCAGCTTCGCGCAGCATGGTCGTTTTGCCGACACCGGGCGGCCCTAGCATCAGCAAATTCTGGCCGGATTTGATGAGTTCTTCTACGATGTCGATGGTGCCATAGACGGCACGCCCAATGCGGCAGGTCACGCCGATGATGTCACCATGACGGTTGCGGATGGCTGAGATGCGGTGTAGGGTGCGCTCGATGCCTGCACGGTTGTCGGCGTCGAAGTCACCGATGCGTTGTGTCATTATCTCCAGGTCGTCGCGGTTGACCTCGTTTTCTGCGAGGGTGACTTCGCCCGTTGTAAAGCGTGCGGTTGGCAAACGCCCTAGATCGAGCACGATTTCGAGTAGATTTTTGTTGTTGCCGTATTCGTCCAACGCTTGATTGATATAAGTGGGAAGGACGGCCTGCAACTTTTCGATGTCGTCTGTAATCCGTTTTTCCATGTAGCCCTTAGGTGGTATCCTCGTCCTCTTGCAATGCCGCCGACCACGTAGGCGGCAGCACCTTATGAACGGTTTCAAACTGTCCGCGCAGCTTCAGGCGGGCGAAGCTGGGTGTGCGGATGCCTGCGGCAATGTGCTTTACCATGATGGCCTGCTCCGCCCAGGCGTCGAAGCCGAGCGCTGCCATGCTGCTTTCTAGCCAGGATTGATAGCTGCGCACACAGATATAAATCGGCACGCGCTGACACTGCTCAATGCGAGCGATAGCAGCGCGTAGGATGTCGTCTGCCTGGCCGATGGCATCTGGGCGAATGTATGGTATCAGGTAGACTCCCTGACGCCCCTCTGAATAAGCGATGTAGGCGTCAATCTGCTGGTCATTGCGGTAAACCAGGCCGCGCATATCGCTTGGTGGTGCTGTCACCTGCTGCAGCATCTTCGGTGTGGTGTGGCACAACAGGGACATAATGCCAATCTGATCGGCATTGGTTTCATCTGTCAGTTGGATGGCCGTTCGTGCCGCCTCGCCCTGAGTTGACGCGGGTTGCGCCGCGTGTCGCCAGATTGTCTGGCGGGCATAGGTGGCAAAGCGTGCTGTACGCATCGTCTCGAACAGGTTGCTGCGCGTTTCGACCTCTGCCACCAGCATGTGTGCGCCGTGCTTACCTGCTTCGCGGGACATCGCATCCAGCATATGCAGCCACGCGGTGTCATCCGTGTTTTCTGGCAGGGTGGGCGCTAAATAAACGAGATGCGCGTTGTAGTCGTCCGGGCGATAGCGAAACTGCCCAATAACCTGCTGCTGCTCCGCACGGGCGACCAACGTATGAATGCCACGCGAAAATAAGATACTGGATAGTAGGGCGCTACTGGGGCCACGAGCGTCACGGGTCAGGCTCATTTCGCTATCCAGCACCGTACCGCTTTCGCTCAAGCGCCACACCAGTGGTATATCAGCTAATGTGATAGCACGGGTATCGGACGTTGTCATTGACGCATCACCTCCGGCTTATACCCTCTCTTGTAAGGGCATTGTAACAGTCTTGTTGGGCTATTTCAAACTCTGCTTGCCTTCCACCGTATAGTAACCCCTTCAGGCCACTTTCGTAACACCATCAGCTGATGTTAATGCAAAAATCAGCTAGCACAAGGGTAAAAATGAGCCTTTAGGGGTCAAAAGGGCTTTTCAGGTGCTCTCAATCAAGTTGGCTTGAATCGCGATGGCGACGGCCTCGGTGCGGCTGGCTGCGCCGAGCTTGCCGAGGATGCTACTGACGTGAAATTTGATGGTCGAACGGCTCAGGATCAGTTGCTCCGCTATTTCGGGGTTATTCAGCCCTTCGACCAGACAAGCCAACACCTCGCGCTCACGCTCCGTCAGGTTAAAATCCTTCGCGCTGGGCTGTGTGCGGGCCTGAATCAGCATCCGCGTGGCTTCTGGTGCCAGTATCGGGTCGCCCCGATAGGCGGCGTGGATGGCTGTCGCCAGTTCATCAATCGAAATATCCTTAAAGAGATAGCCGATTGCGCCTGCTTCCAGCGCCTTTGTCACGAGTTCACGGTTATCCGTGAAGCTGGTCAGGCCGATTACCTGCACGGTGGGGTGTTTCTCGCGGATGATGCGGGTGGCGGTTGCACCGTCCATTATAGGCATCACCATATCCATCAGAATGACGTGGGGCTGCAATTCGTCGCACATGTCAACGGCTTGCCGACCGTTGGATGCCTCGCCAACAAGCAACAAGTCATCGAACGCTTTCAGGAAGAGGGTAAAGCCCTGACGGATGACCTGATGATCGTCTACCAACATAACCCGGATGCATTGTTCGCTCATGGTATCGCCTTTTTAATTGTCTAAATTAGACTGCGGGTGGCAGCACGTAATAACATGGTCGTGCGTTTTTTCGCGGCGGACGCAGCAAGCTACGTTCCCTACGCGCACCGGAGTAGTTACGCCGTCATTATACTTGCTCGGACCAGGTGACCGTTAGCGATGTGCCTTCACCTAGCTGACTATTCAGGTGCAGCACCGCGCCGATGGCCTGTGCACGCTCATGCATGATGTGCACCCCCATATGATCCGCTGGCACGGCGTCTACATCAAAGCCGACGCCATCATCTATTACAGATAGCATGACACGTCCTGGCCGATACGTCAATGTGACGTTGATATGCTGGGCTTGCGCGTGCTTTAAGACGTTATTGAGCGCCTCTTGTGCGATGCGATACAGGCCAACCTGCACATCGGGCGTCAACAGATAGCTATTGCCCGCGACGCTGAGTTCAATTTCACAATCGCAACGTGCCCGTAAACCGTTAATCAAATGGCCGAGTAACACGCGCAGTTCGGTTTCTACCAGCGCCGCAGGCCGCAATTCCACCAGTAGCGCCCGCATCTCTGCCAGTGCACCCTTCGTAAGCCGCCCCAGGCGTTGCAAACCCTGCACGGCGGCCTGTTGGTTGTTGTGCATCAGGCGTGGCAGCGTTTCGGCCATGACATTCGCAGAAAACAGCGTCTGGCTGACGGCATCATGCAGATCACGGGCGAGGCGCTGGCGTTCTTCTGCGGCAGCGAGTTCCTGCGCTTGTTGATAGACCTGCGCGTTTTTGATGGCAAGCGCGGCCTGATTGGTGAAATCCTGCAAGCGCTCCGCGTGGCGCTGCGTGAAAAAACCCGATGAGCGGCTATCGAGGTTGATAAAGCCGATGACCGTGCCCTCAATGGCGATGGGCGCACCCAGATACGAGCGTAGGCGAATCGCCCCGGTACGTTCGGTGGTCAGGCCGCTATGCTGTACATCGGTGATGAGCAGCGGCTTGCCCGTTTCGATCATATGCTGGAGCGATGGTGAATCCCGCACGATAAAGCGCAGGCGTCGGACGAGTTGCTCGTGTTCGCGCTGGTCGCTATTGCCGTTGGTGTCGCTGATCCCATCGGTGTCGGTGTTGGCACGATAGCCGACAACCCGCGTATAGCCCTCTTCGATCAGCATGATATTGGCGGTGTCGTGCTGGATGACGTTGCCGACATTGGTCAGGATGCGCACCAGCACTTCGTTGATGTTCAGCGTGCTGTTCAACACCTGGGCGGTATCGACCAGGGCTTCCGCGAGGACGCGCTGTTCTTGTTCGGCCTGTTCCATCTCGCGGCGCTTGCTGATGTCAATCACGGCACCGAGCACAGCAGGCCCACCTTCATAGTCGATATTGGATAGCGACAGGTTCACCCAGCGCAATTTGCCCCGCCCCGTTAAAATCGGCACTTCGGACTGTGAGGGCTGGTAGCCATTCCAGCTAGACGGCACCCACTGCCGCACAGTGGCGCGTGTGCCTGGTGCGATCAGATGCAAGAAGTCCCGGCCAATTAATTCTTCGCGGCGGTAGTCCGTCAGCACAGCGAACATATCGTTGACGTAGCGTAGCTGATCGTCCTGATAGATGAAGATACCCGCCGGGACTGTCGCAATCAGGTTACGGAAGCGTGCTTCGCTGGCGCGTAGCGCTTGTTCGGCGTGTGCCCGTTCCACTGCATAGCGGATGCTGCGTTCCAGGCCATCTGGTGATAGGCGGCCCTTATCTAAATAATCCATCGCGCCTGCTTGCATCGCCTGCAAATCTACCTGACGATTGCCATGCCCGGTCAAGAGGATCATCGGCAGACGCAAGCCCTGTTGATTAATCTGCGCGATGAAATCCAGGCCGGTTTCGTCGTCGTCACCCAGGTCATAATCGACCAGGCAAATGTCATAATGTTGCTGGCTGAGCTTTTCGTGTGCGCGGGCGATGCTCGGCACCCAATCCAGCGTAAACGGCTGTCGCATCACAGCGCCGAGCATATCCTGGAGGAAGATATATTGCTTCTGCGAATCATCAAGCAATAGGATGGCTAAACTGGCTTCTCGCATCATAGCAACTTACACGCTGTTCGCATTGTTGATATTGACTGTGGGTTTTGCCAACTATTGTACGTAGAATTTCGGGGTATTGCGACTGTGGCTTCAGCAAACAAAAAGGCCACGCGAGCGCGTGGCCTCATCAAGCCTGTCGTGTGTTGTCTGGATGCCTTTGCTGGGCCTATTCAGCCTCCGGCATAGCGTTGGGCGTTGTGATGGGCTGTACCATGCCGCGCAGGATGCGCTCCATCGCCATAGTGTATGGGCAGACGCCGTGCTTCTGGAAGTAGTGTGAGCTGCTCGACCATACGCCATTCTCGTAGCTGATGTCGTGGTCGCGGTTGTCGCCTGTGAAGGTCGCGGAGAACGATAGGATGCGGATGCGATCTGGCTCTTCGGAGTAGCGCTTCGCCTTTTTCACATCGCTGACGATGTTCTGGCCCGTTGCATAGGGCGTAGGCGTGCGCTTCAGCATCGGTTTGAACAGCTTTTCAACCGCCATGACATGTGGGCAGATGCCGAACTTCTGGTGCCCGGGGCAACTGCAAGACCAACCATCCGGGCTAAGCGAGAGCCGATAATCGGCGTTATCGCCACGAAATTCGACCATTAAGGTGTGAAACGTGACACGTTCGGGTTTTTCGGCGTAATCTTTGGCCTTTTGGATTTTGTTAATCATGCTGTTATCCATTGGGTAGTACCCCCATCACTACATTAACAGTTGAATAGAACAAAAAAGCGCGACATACGACAAGTATGCGCGCTCGGATAATTCCGGGTCGATTGGCAACGATTCGCTTGAAAGGTTAAGCGCTTCATCGGCTGCACCCTCTCATTTCATTTTTCTATACCGGCATTTTAAATGCTGATTAATACCTTGTCAAATAAGCGTTATATCATAGCAAGCCAACAATTAAGCCTGTGTGCGTGATGGCTTCATGGTAGAGGTTCTTGGGCAAATTGCAAAGATGATTTTTTGCCTGAATTTAAAGAACGATATGCATAGCCAGTGCTGGTGCTCAAGTGATCTTGAGTTGTGCTTCGGCGGCCTTGATGACATCCCGCGTCATACCCAGCTTGGAGAAGATCACAATCGCCTCGCGCAATAACTGAGCGGCACGCAGTCGTTTGCCGCGCTTGGCTAAGCTCTGTGCATAATTGAAGGTCGTATAGCCGATCTCGGCCTCTGCGCCTACTGTCTGCAAGGCGTCCAACGCTAGCTGATAGTAGTCATCAACGTTTTCGGGCAAATCCAGATCGTCGTCGGTGGCTGGTTGTTCCTGCAAAGCCGTAACCGCATCGCCCAGTGTGCGGTACGCTATGCCCATCGTCAAATCTTGATTGAGCGTTTTCGCATGTCGTAGGGCAGTCGTTGCATGTGTCCAGGCGTCCGTCAAGCGGTCCTCGTCGAGCGCGATGGCAGCCAGGGCTTGCTCGACCTCAGCGCGGATTTCAGCGACTTTCTCGCTATCGTCCGTCCAGGTTTCCAGCAGTTTCAGCCCCTCGTTCAAGGCGTTGCGTGCGCCCTTATAATCTTTCGCTGCGACCAGCATCAGCCCCTCGTTGACGATGGCCATTGATTGCAGGTTGATGATGTCCAGTTGCCGGCCCGTTTCATAGGCGCTGCGGTACAGGCGGCGTGCTTTGTGGAACTCACCCTTCAGGCGGTAATTCTCGCCGTTGTTGAGTTCCATCGTGGCCACACGGCGTTGGTTGCCGACACGTGTAAACAGGCGGCGTGCCGTCTCATAGTGGCGAATGCTGGTGTTCAAGCGCCCTAGATAATGGCTGATGTAGCCCAGAATATGATGGGCACGCCCTTCGTCCGCCAAAGCACCGCGTGCGGCGGCGTCTTTCGCGATGTCGCTGAGGGCATCAATGGTTGCTTGCGCGTCCGTCTGGCTAAGACGCCAACTGTCCACTAATTGCATAACCGCCGCATTAACTTCGTCGCTGGGTTCTGTGGGGGTTTGTGGGATGCCTCGGGTTTCGACCATGCTCAATGGACTCCGCTATGAGAGATAGATGCGTGCGTGTATAGCAAGAGCAAGCGCAGGATACGAGACGGGATGCTCGGCAGCAAGCGCTACAATTGGTTAAACGATCACTAACAAGTGCTTATCAATGGAATAATACCGTGCTGTGCGTGGATGTGCCAATTTTGCGGATGTTTTTATGATTATTTTTTGGTGAAAATATGCCCCCTAGAGCAAATCTGTAGGCAATTCACGCATTAGCGCGGCACTTCCGGCGATGATGCGCACCGGCTTGGCGGCGGTTTGTACGATGTAGAGGCGTGTATAATCCGTTAATGAGGCATAGGCACCCGGAAAGCGCAAAATGGCCGGGCCGACCAAGCCCGCCTCTAGCATGAGTTCGATACAATCATCATGGGTGGCAATGTGAAAATCAGCCCCCTGCCAGTTCACCGGGCATTCAAAATAGGCCACATCAGCGAACAGCAGGTAAAAATCGGGCTGCTGTGCCTGCCCCTTGAACACACGCAGATACAAGCGCGAGACGCGGCTATGATAATGATGCACCTGACAGCGGTAGGCTTCGGGACGGGTGATATTAAAGACGTTGGCGGATCTCGGCTCTGTTTTGACCATCACGTTACACGGCTTTTAACGACATTCCAAACAGGATAGTCGCTCAGGTGCGGTGTGGCAACAACCAAAAAACCAAACCTCACACGTTAAGGAGCAAAACATGGCGACCCAAACCCGCTGGGGCATCCTCAGCACAGCCAATATCGGCGCAAAGCGCGTCATTCCAGCCATTCACAATTCACATAACGGGCTGGTTCATGCGGTAGCCAGCCGCAATCAGCAGCGTGCGCAGCAATTCGCGGCAAGGCTGAACATCCCCAAAGCGCACGGCAGCTATGAGGCGCTGCTAACGGACCCCGATATTGACGCCATTTACATCCCGTTGCCGAACGCCATGCACGCGGAATGGTGCCTGAAAGCGGCTGAAGCGGGGAAGCCTGTGCTGTGTGAAAAGCCGCTGGCCACCGACGCGGACCAGGCACAGCAGATGGTGGATGCCTTCGCGGAGCGCAATATCCTATTCGCAGAGGCATTCATGTATCGCTTTCATCCGCAACACCAGCGCGTGCATGAACTGATCGCGTCCGGCGGCATCGGTGAGCTACGGGTTATCAATGCGACGTTCTCGTTTGCAGTGCGCGATGCAGGCAACATCCGGCTGAACAAGGATTTAGCGGGTGGCGCACTGATGGATGTGGGCTGCTACTGCGTCAATGCGATGCGCTGGCTGACGGCTGAAGAACCACAGCAGGCGCAAGCCTTCGCGGATTTCGGGGGCGCGAGCGATGTCGATGAGACGCTTACAGGCATTCTGCGCTTTCCGTCGGGTGTTGTCGGCCACTTTGATGCTAGCCTGCGCCTGCACCGTTGCCATCAATATGAAGTGCGGGGCACGCAGGGCCGCATCGTGGTCGAAACAGCCTTCGTGCCGGACCTGACGCCGGGCGCGATGACGACTGTGCATCACTGGCAGGGCGACGACTACAACGAGATGCGCATCCCGACGCAGGACCAGTATCAATTGATGGTGGAGGATTTCGCCCATGCGCTGCAAACAGGCGGTGCGGTGCGTTATCCGCCGCAGGACGCGGTGCAGAATATGCGTGCCATTGATATGTTGATTACGGCAGCACGCCTGAACGCTGGCCAGCGATAATGGCAATTTTAAGGCGTTGCTGAAGCGCTGGTAGGATGCTGTTTAGCTGTGGCGTCTAATGTATATGCATCGTGTGGCTGTGTCAAAGTAGCCACAAATCAACCGCACAGCACCGCATGTTATCTGGCTGAAACGCTGACAGCTTATATGCTAAGGTAAGTGATTCTGATGATAACCGCATTATTTGACGGCAACTGCGTAATCTGCCAATCGACGCGGCGTGTGATTAACACGCTGGATTGGTTCAAGCGCGTCGAATTTCTGGACCTGCATTCGGCTGAGGTCAGCCAACGCTACCCCGACCTTGACCACGATGATCTGATGGGCGAAATTCATGTCATTGAGGACGGCGGGCGTGTGTTCGCGGGCTTCGATGGCACACGCCGCATGTTGAAAGAAGTACCGTTGGGCTTCCCGCTGTGGCTGATAATGCAGGTGCCCGGTATGCCCCGCGTCGGACGCCGCATATACGGCAGCATCGCCCGCAACCGCTACAAGATCAACCGCTTCTTCGGTGTCGAACTCGATGAGACATCCGGCAAGCAGCAAGACGCTGATTGCGCGGACGGCTACTGCAAAATTCCAAGTGAATAAACGAATAAACAGATGCATAGATGCATAGATGCATAGATGTATAAAACGGAAGGTTAGCGAAATCCAACGGACGTAGGTTGGCTCAAGGTATTGCGTCCCGTGTATAATGGTGACATAGATACAACTGCGGGGTGTAATAACCTATGTCTGAGGATCAAAACGCGGATGCCGTGAACAGCATTCAGCAATTGCGGCAAACGACCCAACTGGCCGAAGAAACCGTCAAAGTGCTGCAAGTGCTGGATCACTTGCTGCGCGAACGTGGTATGAACCTGGATACGCGCATCGTGCAGCAGGTACAGGGCTTTCGGCAGCGTATACAGGGCATCGAGAAGGCCATCGTAGAAGAGCAAACCGAGCTAGGGCAGTTGCGTGCTCTGGCGGATATGTCCGCACGCATTACAGAAGCGCTGGACGTAGACCAGGTGCTAGAGGATGCGATGGATATTGTCATCGCGCTGACACGGGCAGAGCGCGGCTACATTATCTTGTATGACCGTGAGGACGATTCGCTGGTCTTTCGGCTGAGCCGCGAAGACCCCAACGCACAGGAACGCGATGAGAACGGAATGCCCACCGTCAGCCGCACGGTGATCGAGCATGTATTCCTCAATCGTGAGCCGCTGCTAGCGGATAACGCCTATCAGGATAAGCGCTTCGAACGGGGCGATAGCGTGACCAACTTTACACTGCGCTCGGTGGTGTGTGTGCCGCTGGTGTTCAAAGATGAAATCCTCGGCGTGGTGTATGCGGATAACCGCTTGCAAGCGGGCATCTTCTCTCAGCGTGAACTCAACACCTTAACGGCCTTTGCCAATACAGCCGCCGTCGCGCTGGCCAATGCCCGTTTCTTCGGGGAAATTCAGGCGTCGCTGGCCGATATTACGCATGTAAAAGACCTGATGGATAACGTTTTCGCTTCCATCGGTAGTGGCCTGATCGCCACCAACCCGGATTATGTGATTACCACCTTCAACCGCGCCGCAGAGGTGATCCTGGCGTTTGGGCCGCATGACACCATCGGTAAGCCGTTGGGTGGGGTGTTGCCGAAGGTCAGCATCGACTTTGATGAGCACCTGCAAGCTATCCGCGAGACAGGCGAAGCCCAGGCCATCGACGCTGAACTCAACACCAGCGACCCGCCACGCGCCCTGACGCTGAAGCTGACGCCCTTACGAGATGCTGAGGACATCACGCAAGGCGTGGCGATTGTGCTGGATGATGTGACGGAGAAGGTCGAACGGGAGCAGCAGTTGCGCGTGATGAAAACGTACCTGCCGCCGGAGATGGTCGATAACATCCACACCATCAGCAGCCTTGATCTGGCGGGCGAATCCCGCGAGATTACCTGTGTATTCGCTGAGGTGCGCTCGTATTACACCATGCGGGATTTCCGGCCACGTGAGGTCATGGACATCCTGAATCTGTATCTGGACATCGCCACGCGCTGCGTCCACGATACGCGGGGGGTGGTCGATAAATACATGGGCAACGAGATCATGGCGCTGTATAACACCCAACTGAACCCACAGCAGAATCACCCCTGGTTGGCGATAGAGGGCGCGCTGATGATGCGGGACGCCTTCATGCGCCTGTATGATGAGCTTGGCATCCAGCCGGAGCCGCATTTTTACCGTGTCGGCATCCATACAGGCGTGGCCACATTAGGCAACGTCGGCAGCCCCAGCCGCCGCGATTTTACGGCGATTGGGGATACGGTGAACCTGGCCAAGCGCCTGCAAGAAAACGCAGCCAGTGGCCAGGTTATCATCAGTGAGAATGCCCTGCACGCCTTGCGGAATTCGAGTGAGAATGCCAGCAATCCGGCGTATCGGTTTGAGGAACTCCAGCCGATACAGGTGAAAGGCCGCCAGCAATCCACCCGCATCTATGAAGCATCTAGGACCTAACTTATGCCCGATCAACCCTCTGCTGACACTGGTACGAACGCAGCACAGGAGCAGGCTTTGCTCGACGCCTTGCTGCAACAGGTGAACGCGGCCCATCAACTGCTGCGTACACAGCGCGATACGCTGCGCAAGCGCGGCATGAACATCTCTATTGAACCGCTGGACCGACTGCGCATACTGCGCGACAGCATGAACACGCTGATGCGCCTGCGGCTCGAAAATCGGCAGGAATTGCGGGCTTTGCGTGCTCTGGCGGATACCACCGCTGTTATCAATTCGCCACAAAGCCCCAACGACGTGCTGAATCAGGTGATGGATACGGTTATCGCGCTGACGGGTGCTGAGCGCGGCTATGTCGTTATGCGCAACCTGGAAACAGGCGCTTTTGAGTATCGCGTGGCGCGGGGCATGGACCAATCCGAACTTAACGAGAAGGTCATCAGCAGTACGATTGTCACCAGCGTGATCGAAACGGGCCAGCCCATCCTCACCGATAACGCCAGTGAGGACGAGCGCTACGAGCGCCAGGATAGCATCGTGTCGAATATGCTGCGCAGCGTCCTGTGCGTGCCGCTAAAAGTGCGTGATGAAGTCATCGGCGTGGTGTATTGCGACAATCGGCTGGTGGTGAACCTGTTTAAGCAGCACGAACTGGACACGCTGACCGCATTCGCGAATCAGGCCGCCGTCGCCATCGAAAATGCACGCCTCTTCGAGGATATGCGTCTGCGCTTGCGCGAGGTCAGCGAGCTACGTGACCGCATGAACAATCTGTTTCGTTCGGTGGCTAGCGGCATCATCACCATAGATCACGATAACCGTATCCTGATTTGCAACGCCGCAGGCGAGAAGATGATCGGCCAGCCCAATATTCAGGGGCATCTGTTGGCGGATGTGCTGCCACCGCTTGAGCGCGGCTTTTATGATGCGCTGGACCGCGTGCGCGACGGTGGCCCACAAGAACTCTTTGAAGTGATCCCGCGTATGCCCGATGGCATGATCCGCTATTGGAATGTGATTATCAGCGCTTTGCGCGGTATGGATAGCAACAGCAACGGCGCACACAACGGCAACGGTCAGGGCGGCGTCGCGATTGTGCTGGACGACATGACCGAAAAGAAAACAGGCGAATCCAAGCTGAGCGAGGTCAAGCGCTACCTGCCCGTTGCGCTGGTAGAGAATATCCGCTTTATTGATGATGCGGATATGAGCGGCCAAGAGCGCGATGTCAGCGTGCTATTTGCGGATGTGCGCGGCTTTACGACCTTCAGTGAACGCCTGGCACCGGGCGAACTAATGCAGATTATCAACAAATACCTGAGCCTGGCCAGCGATGCGATTAACTTCTATGAGGGCATTGTCGATAAATATATGGGGGATGCCGTCACGGGCTTATTTAACACGCAACTGAACCCGCAAGAAGACCATGCCGTGCGCGTGGTACAGGCCGCCGTGCAGCTTGTCTACGATTTGCATGGCTTGCATGAGGTGCTGCCGGAAGATCAGCGCTTGTATTACGGTATCGGCATCCACAGTGGGCCGGCGGTGCTCGGCAATGTGGGCGGTAAGGATCGTAAGGAGTTCGCAGCATTGGGGGAAGCCGCCGACATCGCCAAATATCTGCAAGAGCAAGCCGGACCCGGCCAAATCATCATCAGTGGGGCGACCCATGCCCTGGTTGGCCATTTATATGTATGTGCGCAACACACGGAGATTTCCCGGCCAAAGGTTGAGTTTGAGGGTGTGCCTATGTACCGCGTCATCAAGCGGCGCAAAAACACAGGCAGCCTGCTTATGGATAAAGAGCTGCGTGAACTGATAAAAGGCAAGGGCGACTAGGGAGGCTGTTACCCTATATAGTCAGACCTGTATCCAAAACGTGTGTATCATACACGTAGTCATCAAATACGAAGGGCTGTTCAATGAAAAACATCTGCGTGGTCGGTTCCGGCTATGTCGGCCTTGTGACCGGCACCTGCTTTGCCGATATGGGCAACCGTGTCATCACGGTTGATATTGACGAGCGCAAAATCGAGAAGCTCAAGCAAGGCATCCTGCCCATCTATGAACCGGGCCTGGAAGAATTGGTTGAGCGCAATGTACAGGCAGGACGCCTGAGCTTCACCACATCCTATGATGAGGGCCTGAAGGATGCCGAATACGTGTTCATCTGCGTCGGCACGCCTTCAGCGGTGGATGGCGAAGCAGACCTGAAGTACGTCCGCGCTGCCGCGCAAACCGTTGCCGAGAAGATGCATCAGCCACTGGTTATCATCAACAAGTCAACGGTGCCCGTCGGTACGGGCGACTGGACCAACGAGATTGTGCGCAAATCTCAGCCGGAGCCGATTGATTTTGCCGTCGTCAGTTGCCCGGAGTTCCTGCGGGAAGGGGCGGCCATCAGCGACTTCATGACACCAGATCGCACGGTGTTGGGGTCCTCAGATCGCAAGGCGGCGGAGAAGGTGGCGGAACTTTACGAGCCGCTGGACGCGCCGATTATGATTACGGACATCCGCACTGCCGAGATGATTAAGTATGCCTCGAATGCGTTCCTGGCGACACGGATTAGCTTTATCAACGAAATCAGCATCATCTGCGAGCGCCTCGGTGCAGATGTAACAGAGGTTGCGAACGGTATGGGCTTCGATAAGCGCATCGGGCCGCACTTCCTGAAGGCTGGTGTCGGTTACGGGGGGTCCTGCTTCGGTGCAGACGAGACCGTTTTCGCGTTGAACAGCCCCAATGTGGTCGCAGAGCGCATCGAAGACCTGTTTACCAATGCTGATGGCGAACCGCTCTCCGGTGATGTCGTTGAGGTCAAGCTGCCACAGGGCAAGCGTGTGCTTAGCTTCGACCTGGAGACGGGCAAACCCGTGCTGGCCGATGTGCAGGCTATGACGCGCCGACCCTATCAGGGTTTTATGGTGACGATTAAGGCCAGCATGGGCCGCGAACTGCGCGTGACAGCCGATCATCCTGTGATCCTCAACGATGGCATGACGTTCAAAACGGTGTCGGCGTTGGATGTGACGCCGGGTGACCAGATCATGACGCTGATGCGCTTACCAGAGGTAGACGCACCACAGCCCTATAACCTGATTGACCTGTTAGCGGGCAGCGACCTCGAAGCGGATGCCGATGAGATGGCAGCATACATAGACGTAGATGCTGATTTGATGCGTTTGGCTGGGTACTACGTCGCAGCAGGCGTGATTGATGATGAAGGCCAGGTTAGCTTCAAATTTGGCATTGATGAACGTACAACTATCGAAGACCTGCAACGCATCCTGACGCGCTACGGCCTGAAATTTATCGAGCGCAATGCCACCAGCGCCACGACCACAGTGGTTTCGTCGTGGGTGTTCGCCTGGTTTATCCGTGATGTGCTGCGCTGTGGTACAAAATCCGACGACAAAGCGCTGCCCCATATTGCCTTTAACGTGCCGGATGACCTGCGTTTTGAAGTATTGCGTGGGGCGTTTAGTGGCGATGGCTCACCGACGAGCGTGCAAGATGGCAAAAACTTGATGCTGGAATATGCAACGGTCAGCCAGCGCTTAGCGGATGGCATGACTTTGCTGCTGCAATCGTTGGGCGTCGTGCCGTCGATTCGCCGCCGCATGATGAATAAATCGTTGCAGATGGCCTACATCCTGCGTATCAGCGGTTATCGTCAACTAAGCATCCTGCGTGACCTGTTTGGAGATACGCAGCGCGAAAAAATTGATGCAATCCTCGGTGGGTATCAGCATGTCATCGAGCAGCGTGGCTTTGAAGCACGCGGCGATTACACCAGCTTGACCGTCACAGATGTGCAGTATGAAGTGGTGGATACAACGGTGTACAGCATGGAAACGTCTACAGGTGTGCTGATTACGTCATCTGGTAGCATCAGCCATAACTGCTTTCCGAAGGACGTGAAAGCCCTGGCAAATATGGCGGTGACGCACGGGATGCACCCGCAACTGCTGAACGCCGTGATGGAGATCAACGATTTTCAGCGCAAACACATCATCGTGAAGGTGCGTGACCTGCTCGATGGCCACCTGCAAGATAAAGTCATCGGCATTCTGGGCCTGGCCTTCAAGGAAAACACAGACGATGTGCGTGAATCCCCATCGCTGACGATTGCCCGTTCGCTGATTAATCAGGGGGCGGTTGTACGCGCCTATGACCCGGTGGCCAGCGAGAACGCCGTCGCTGAACTGCCGCATTTTAGTGTGTGTGGCAATGCGTATGAGGTGGCCGAAGGCGCAGATGCCCTGCTCGTGCTGACGCCCTGGAACGAATTCAAGCAACTGGATATGCAGCGCATCCTGAACGGCCTGCGCCGCCCGATCCTGATTGATGGGCGCAATATGTATGACCCCGACGATATGCGCGAGATGGGCTTCACCTATCGGGGTGTGGGGCGCGGCTATAACGGTGAAGGCATTACCGCCGAGTAAGGCTTTTCCAGCTAAAAAACAATCGGCAATGCGGCTGACGCCGCTCGGACACCCAGAAGGGTGTCCCTACAGGGCATCGTTCGTAGGGACACCCTTCATGGCGTCCGCCGGAAATTAAGCAAGATAGCGACAGGGTGATCCCCCGCTAAGCTGTGCTATTGGTACTCTGAGCGCCCTGGCCTATAATTATAAGGTGACTAAACACGAGCGGAGTACAGGCATGGCAGAAATCGAAAACACACAACCCAACCGCGATGAGTTGATGGCGATGGCTGAGCAGGCTGCGCGGGAAAACAACAAGCAGGGCGCACGCATGATGTTTCGGCAGGTATTGGCCGAAGACCCGGATAATGAGCGTGCGTTGCTGTGGATGGTCAAATTGGCGGCAAACCCCGGCGAACGGCGTAAATGGCTGGAGCGTGTCGTAGCGGTCAACCCGGATAATGCGCAGGCGCAACAAGCGCTACAGAAGATCGAATATCGTTCGTCGTCCTCGCGTAACCGCCTCCTGTTTCGTTTGTTAGCGGGTGCCTATGTGGTTGCTGTGCTGGTGATCGCTATTTTCATGTTGGTCTCTATCAGCCAGCAAACGCTGTAGCCCACTGACGAATACGATGCGGCGGCAGACCCCAGGCAACCGAATCAACCGAGGCATCAGGAGGCTGTGAGCTTGGCAAGTAATGACATCAACCAACAGCTTGATCGCGGCATCGCCGCAGCGCGCCGGGGCGAAAAGGCAGTCGCTCGTCAGATGTTAGAGGATGTGCTGCGCCAGGACGGTAACAACGAGTTAGCCTGGATTTGGCTGGCGTCGGTGGTGCCGACCAAGCGCGAACGCCGCATCTGCCTGGAGCGTGTGCTACAGATCAACCCGAACAATGAACGCGCCCGCGAAGCCCTGATTAAGCTGGTTGGGATCGGGGGTAGCGATACAGTCGATAGCCGTGATCTGCAACGTGGGGCCGCTTTTCAGCGCCCAACCCCTGCTTTGGGTGGCACCGAAGAAGATGTCGAGGCGGGCGCGACCAGCAACCGCAATACCTACATCAGTGTGCTGACAGTGCTGGTCGTCTTTGTCGGCCTGACCCTGCTCGCGACACTCGCCACCCCTTCAGAGCAGGTGATTACCCCACCACCGACAGCCACCTTCGACTCGGCTTTATTCGATGTGACGCGCACAGCCATCGCCGCCGCCAGCATCACGCCCTCCGTCACACTCACGCCGACCTTCCCCGGCGTCGTCGTGACACGTATGCAGCCCTCCCTGCCGCCGACCTTCACACCCACGCCCAGCGCCACGCCCAGCAATACACCCACGCCCAGCGCTACGCCCTTCCCATTGGGCGATTTTACGCTGCTGTATACGGCACGTGGCAACGAGGACATCAACCCGGCGCTGTATCGGGCCAGTGGGGATGGCTCACAGGCGGTTGCCGTGCTGCAAAACGTCCGTGATGTGACGTATGATCTGCGTCGCGAGCAGGTTGCCTTTGTGCGTGATGTCGAACGCGAGGACGGGCCGACATCTGCGGAGATTTTCATCGCGCCAGTGGGTGATATTACGTCTGTGCAGCAGGTGACGAATTTCGGCAGCGGGGCCGCTGCTAGCCCGACCTTCTCATTAGACGGGCGCTACCTTGTCTTTAGCAGCGATGTGGATGGCGACGACGAAATTTACGCTTATGACCTGCAAACGCAGCAGCAAAGCCAACTGACCAGCAATGGCGATATTGACCGCGACCCGCATTTCTCGTTTGATGGCCGCAGCATTGTCTTTGCGTCGAACCGGGGCGAAAGTAGCGCGTTGGATTTGTACCTGATACGCTTGGGTGGAGCGGAAAATCCGTTTCAGGATCGTGTGGTGGAGCGCCTGACCGAAACGCGCAGCAACAGTTACGCGCCGCAGTGGTCGCCGGATAACAGGCAGATCGCCTATGCGGACGACCAGAACGGCGCAGGCGACATCTTCGTATATGATGTGGAGCGCCGCGTCAGCCGCCAACTCACACGGGATGCAGGCGACGAGGACCGCGCACCAACCTGGACGCCGGATGGCCGCGCCGTTGCCTTTATCTCGAATCGGGAATCCGGGCGCTTTCAGATCTACACCTACACACTCGATCAGCGCCAGTTGCAGCGCGTGACACAGACCATCAACGACGTGCAATCGCTGGATTATCGGCCAGATTTACGCTTCCGGGTCAACTTGCTGGACTAAGGCTTTTCCAGCTAAAAAAACAAGCAATGCGGCTGACGCCGCTCGGACACCCAGAAGGGTGTCCCTACAGGGCATCGTTCGTAGGGACACGGCAAGCCGTGTCCGCAAACCGTGTCAATTATTTT
>DAOTTW010000096.1:0-12144 GCA_034437615.1 Anaerolineae bacterium
CTTTACAGGGGTAGGTATTTCGGCGGACGTGCCATTGCACGTCCCTACACAACCGCTGTGAACCGTAGGGACACCCAATGGGGTGTCCGGGGCGGCGTCAGCCGCCATAAAATACGATCAAACATCAAATACCTGCCCCTGAGAACTTCAGGGGGGTTGGCCCTGCGGAAGCCGCTGGCTTTAGCCAGTGGCGACACACACAGACTGGCCTGAGTAGTTACGTATTTGCGCCAACGTGTACTAGGTGCAGCGTGCCGTAAAAGCGGCCCAATCCACGCCGATAATCTGATCTGCGATGGCCACACGCAAGCTGCCATCGGAGCCTAAATCATGCCACACACGGGCGTCGTCGCGGCCAAACACCCGCAGACGCCCACACACGATCCCACTGGGGTTAATTGCGGTGATGTGGCCGCCTGCGCTCGTGAGCAACGTCACCGCGTTGTACTGCGCAAGCTGCACCATCCCGCTGACATCCGGCAGACCAGCACGCCACAGCACATCCCCACCTGCATCATAGGCGTGCAGCGTCTCGCCATCAAAGAGCAACGTGCGCTGCTGTGTCGTCGGTAGCTCTGCGGCGGGGTCCAGCACAGACGTAACCAGCACCGCGCTACTATCACCACCCCCCGGCGCATCCGGCATGTGCAGCAGCCAGCTAGCATCCACGCCGACGCGCCACAAGCCACCCAACGTATACGCCAGCAACGCGCCATCCGTTGACGTAGCAAACGAGCCGGATTCACGCAATTGCACGCGGTCAATCAGTGCGCCACTACCGGAAATGCTGATGGCTTCGGTGATATTGGTATCAGGCTGCTGTGTAATCAGGCCAAGCACGACATTTGTGCGGCCACCTGTGATGTGATAGCGCTGCACAGGCGGTATATCATCCAGTTGCCAGACGATATTGCGCCGCGTCTCGTCAATGGCGACCAACGCGCCCGTTTGCGTCGGGAACAGCAGCCAATCCAGCACGTCTATCAGGATCGGCGCACCGGAAAATTGCAATGGGACGCGCCACGATGACCCCAATGCGCCCGTGTTGGGGTCTACGATCTGCATGGTGCCATCCGCAAAGGTCAACAACGACGCCCCCTGATAGCCCGTGATTACCACAGCAGGCTTATCCAGCCGCACGCGCCACAGCACACGCCCATCTTGCGTCGCACGCCGCAGCGTCGTGCCGCCATCCAGATACAACATGCTGTTATCGTTCAGCAGCAACGGTGCTGAGAGTGGCCCGCGTTCCTCAGTCGTGTTCACGCGCCACAGGTACGCCGGGTCTAGCTGTGCTTGCTGATTCGTGATGAACTTCTTCGGCTCCCGATAGCCCAATGTCGTCGGATGTTGCACCGTGTAGCCCGCTCCGGGGTCGTTGCCGTTGCGCGTGCGCACCTCAAAATGCAGATGCGGCGCGGGTCGCACATCCGCCACCGAGCCGAGCACCTGCCCAATGGTCACGCAATCAAAGACCTGCGGCATGGGGGTCGTGGCTGTGCTCTGTAGGTGGCCATAGACGGTATAGGCGATACGCTCATCAGGGAAGGTGTGCTCCACGATGACGACGCCTGCATCACGCCCCCACGCCAGACTGTAAGCATAGGTCACGCGGCCAGCCGCCGCCGCCCGCACGGGTTGCAGGACGCTCGTGCCGCGCCCACCATACCAATCTTCGCCCGTGTGATAGCGCCCTTCATGCCGATAACTCGGAATGCCAAAATCCTGCGCCAATGTGAATGTGCGCTGGTCCACCGGGTAGGTGATGACATCCGCGATGCCGCAATCCTGCGCCTGCGTGGGGGTGACGCTGACAATTAAATGAAGCAAAAACGCCCAAAGCAGGGATGCCGGGCCTGGCCTCTCATAATAATATCGGACGCGCAGCAACACGTTCTTGCGTGACGCTATTTCGTGGCGGACAGCGCCGCTATGAGTCGGCATCGGCTTTGTGGAGTGGAACGGCGATGCTGAAGGTGCTGCCCTCGCCGTCAACGCTGTGCAGGCGGCGCGTGCCGCCGTGCATCTTCACGATGCCATCCACCAGCGCCAAACCAGACCCCGCACCCTGATCTTCGTACAATTCGCGGTTGATCTGATAAAAGCGCTGCCAGATATTTTCTTGCTCATGTTCCGGTACGCCACGCCCGTAATCCTGCACCTCGATGTGTAGCCATTCGTCATCGCAATAGGCGCGTAATTCAATCAGGCCGTCGTCCTCGCTGAATTTAGCAGCGTTATCCAGCATCTCTCGAATAGCAACAGTCAGATATTGTGGATCAATAAACAAGGTCGGCGTGCTTTCCGGTATCGTAATTTCTATGCGGCGCGGGCGTGCCTCGCCTAGATCGGCCTGTTGGCGTGCATCGTGGATCATGGGCTGGATGTCGGTTAGCTGCTGGGCACGCCATTTAAACGTTTGGTCTGCGTCACCGCTCTCGACCTCTACCAACAGGATGAAATTCTCTATCAAGCGACGCAGGCGAGCCGCACCCGAATTCACACCGCGCAAAAATTGCATCAGTTCGCCGTCGCTCATCTGGCCAGGGTCGGAATCCCTGAGCATGTCCGCGTAGGCCACCACCAACGTCAACGGCGTGCGAAACTCGTGGTTGAGGATGGTCAGAATTTGGCGCTTCACATCGGAGACCTGCCCCGACTGCACGCGCTGGATGTGCTGTGTGCGCCTCAGCGATGTATCCACCGACACGAGCAAGTCCTCAGCGTCAAACGGCTTGGTCAGGTAGGCGTCTGCGCCCAGTTTAGCGCCCTTATGCCGGTCTTCGCGTTCGCTCCTGGCGGTTAAGAAGATAAACGGAATCGTCACCCAGCGATCTTCTTTGCGCACCTCTGACAGAAATTCATAGCCATCCATGTGCGGCATCATCACGTCGGATACGATTATATCCGGTGGGTTGTTGGGGTCATCCCGCAGCAAAGCAAGGCCGTCTGCGCCGTTTTGCGCGGTCAGGACCTCGTAGCTATCCAATTCCAGAATATCGCGGATGCCCGTTAACAGGTTAAATTCGTCTTCTACAACCAGTACCCTCGCCTTGTACACGGCATTTCCCCGTTCTGAAGCCATCACATTGTTGATTTGGGTTTGATTTTCTATCGACATCATTATAACGCATTCTATCTTCTTTTAGCGTGAATTGACAGCAAATCCGCCAGCAATGCAAAGCCCGTTTCTGTGCGACCCGCCCCAGGGCCAATCAGTGTGACATCACCAAGCAACGCGCTGGTGTAGGTGATGGCATTCGTCGCACCCTGAATTTGCGCCAGCGGGTCCGTGATGGGTAAGCGCAGGGGTTGCACGCTGCCACCCTGGGGCGTAACCTCTGCGATCAGGCGATAGCGTTCATTGGCCGCCTGTGCAGCTTGCATATCTGCTATGGTAATATCACGGATACCGCGTACACGTAGATTCTGTATTCGCAAGTGTACACCAAATATCACACTTGCCAGAATTAACACTTTGCCAACAGCATCCCAGCCATCGACATCTGCCGTCGGGTCGGCCTCTGCATAGCCCATCGCTTGCGCCTGCTGTAGCGCATCCGCGTAGCTTTGCCCCTGTTCCATCTGCGTCAGCATGTAATTGGTTGTACCGTTCAGGATGCCACGAATGCGGGTGATCGCAGCGCCCGCCAAGCCTTCTAGCCCTAATGCGATAGCAGGTGTACCGGCCATAACCGTCGCTTCACAGCGCAGCAGCCGACCTGTACGCGCCGCCAGCGCTTGTAAATCCGCATACGCCAGCGCAACAGGCCCCTTGTTAGCCAGCACGACATCCATAGCCACCTCAAAAGCCGCTGCGACGTGCTGTAACGCGGGCTGACCCGTTTGCAGGTCAGACGGGGTCGCTTCGATCATGACATCCGCCTCGGCCTTGCGGATCATTGTCAGCGCATCCCAACCGCGTGTTAATTGGGCTTGCTGCGGATACTGCGCGAGGTCGCCCTGTTCAGAGGCCCTCAGCAATTCACCTAAATCCAGCCCTTGTGGATCGTAAAGTGAACCGCGTGTGCGCGTGACCACAGCGACGACCTGCGGCACGAAACCATAGCGTGCTCGCAGGGTGTCTGCTTGTGTTTGTAATATTTCGATGAAACCCTGGCCGACCGTGCCGAAGCCAATTAAGAGTATTTTCATGGTGTATGTTTTCTGCCTGTCTCGCGCTTGGTTGCACTACAAATTCGCCTGATGTTGCAGGTAAGCATCCGTTACAAACTCTATAATGAGCGGCACTTGCTCAAGAGTCAAGATGCGCGGCAGACCATCCAACACAATATAATCAAGCGGAGCTTGCCATTCCCTTATGTCGTCAAAGATGTCTGGTTGCAACGAGCGTACATCGGTCAGGGCTGCGTCACCGCTGCCGTACATGAATAAAACCGGCGTCTCGGCGTCCTGAGCATGTAAATAGGTCGCGCCACTGGTCACCACGCCCATAGATGGGAAGGTCTGCGCGTAAAGTGTCGCCAATGCGCCGCCCTCCGCAAAGCCGAACAGCACTGGGCCAGCCTCATGCAATGCAAAAGCATATGCATCGGCCAGCGCAGCCAAACCCGCGTCAAGCTGTGTGATGAGCGCGTCGGTGTCTCGTTCGGGGTCAGCCTGCACAGCGCTCAGCGTATCCGGCACAATCAGCAGCACGCCCTCGTTCTGGCTTATCGGCGTCAATAGCTGCATCACACGGGCAGCATCCGCCGCTGATTGGTCTGTTTCGCCACCGGGCAGCGCCACCAGCACTGGCCAACCGTCTGCGGGTGGCTCGCCTGCTGGTTCGCGGATGAGGTAATCTATGCCTGCAATCGTGGCCTTCAGCGGCGGGGCTTGCGGCGCAAATAGATCGGTGATGACGCGGCGCATCTCGTCCACGTTGCCCAGAAACAGGGCTGTAGCGACGAAAACCAGCGTAAACAGCAGCACCAAGCGCTGAAACGGCAGTTCATGCAGGCCATGCCCCTGTGGTGTGGTGTGATAGCGAATCAGTTCTTGACGCAGGCGCACATCTGCGATGATTTGTGTGGCGCGTTGGCCGCTGAAATCAGTCAGGGTGTGGGCCAGGTGACGCGCAGTGGCGTCTTGTGTCAGGCGCGGGTCGCGGTCGAAGGCGCGGCCAAGCCACAGGACCGCATCAGCCCAGTTGCGCTGTGGGTCAATGCGCAACGCACGCCATAGCGCATACTCTGCACGGCGTAGATACGCGGGTGGATGTTTGCGGATGCGGTTTTTCACAATGGCGTCAATGACCTATGCTCATGCGGGCACGCTGTCAATATTTTAGGGCATTGTCTGGCGAACTCGCAGTTAAGGCTTAATCAACGCCAGCACGTATGACAGACGCTTCAGGTCGTTGCCGATGTCGCGGGCTAACTGACGACCACAGCGCACCAGAAAAGCATAACGTTCGCCATCGTCGGCGTACCACTGCGCTGCATTGCGCACACAAGCCGCAATCAGGTCGTCCGATGGCACCTCAGACGCGCCGATGATAATGCGGAAAAAGTCGCAGCGCTGCGTGAAGTAATAAATCTCTTGCGGCGTACAGAGCAGTACATCGGAGAGGCTCATCGGTGGGCGTGGTGGCAGGCTGTGCATCAGCGTATCGTGGATCACATAGCCCACGTTAATCACCTTGACCTCTACGGGCACAAGGCGGTTTTCGCGCTGGTCGCGCAGGATATTTTCCGGCACGCCTTCGCCCATCACTAGCTCGCTGATAAGCTGGTCGTCCTTAATCTCGACCTTGTAAATCAGGCCGATGGACCAGGCTTGTATATCATTGCCGATGGGCGCTTTCACAAATGCGCCGAAGTCGTGGCGCTCATCAATATGGCGGCTGTGCGTGCCACAATCAAAGCCGCGTGTGCTGGCCCGCAGCACGCGCCCAACGGCTTCTTGGCCGTTGTCTACCTGTAAGTCTGTCATGATCGTTCGATCCAGTTTGAGCTATTGGCGTTCATCTAAATCCACATCGCCCCAGATGTCAAAATAGCGCCTGCCGCTGCGGGCGAGGTCTTTCGCGTGCGTCTTGGCCGTTAACGTGTTGCGGATTAACTCCTCACGCACGCGGCGCACCTGTACGTTGACCAATTCCTCTAGCTTGGCGCGGTCCTTGTTGCTGACCCAGGCCAATTCATCGGCGCGGGTCAGCACGTAGGGGTAGGGGTTGCGGCCCTGCATCCGGCACTGATGTAAGATCATCGCGTGCAGCCCTGCGACGTGCTGCGCTTTGCGGGCCACCCACACCGGCAAATCCACGCGGATCACCCTCGATGTGAAGCCGTTGTATACCTTGAGGTAGAAGAACGCAATCTCGTAATTCTCGCCTCGGTCACGAAATGCTTTATTTTGCGGCGAATTCTGCACCATGATTGCCGAGCGTTCGCCGGGGTGCAGCACCGCCTGAAAAAACTGCTGATCGCGCAAGCCGTCTAGCTGCCCGGCGCGGGCGATGTCGTGCTGATGCTGCTTCAGGTCGGCTTCGCTGTGCAACGTCAGCAGGTACAGCAATTGTATGAAGCGCTTGCTGCGGAAGGGGTTGTCGATGTAGCCACACAGCAAGGCCCCAGCATCATGCAGGTGCACCAACGCGCCCATGTAATCCTTCATCAGGTTGTCGTGGTCTTTGGCGTCATTGCCGGGCAGGTACATCAGCCGATTATCGTAAAAGGCGAACACCGGATGATCGTTGTGGCGCTGCTGCCAGGCCGCGTCGCCGAGCGTGCGCAATTCCTCAACAGTACGGCGGTCATCGACTGTGCGGTTCGAGATGATCTGCCCGTAGCGGTCGTGCACGTACTCCTTGTGATATTTGAGCTGCGGAAAAGTCGCCTGCTGCGGCGTCTGCTCCACGCCATGAAAATACGTAAACAAGCCAATGTTAATCAGGTAGTAGTGAATCGGCGCTTGCTCATCCGGGTAGACCTGTGAGCCATCCGCAGCGATGAGTGTGGCCTGTTGCGGTGCTTCCGGCTCCGGCACAATCAGGTTGATCTTTTCAGCATTCGGCAAATCCAGCGGGGCCGCCCCGCGATAGCCGCTAATATCCGAGCGCCGCACCCACTCGATGCGCTCCCAAACGTCGTTCAGGTCGTCGGCCTGCTGAAAAAGCTGCGAAGCCATCGTCAGCCGATCCGTCAGATCAAAATCCAGCTTATCGAGCATGGTCCCCATGCGGTAAACCTGCTCTACAATGCGGTTAAATTCCAGCGTCATAAGGCGTCACATCCAGAGGGCACGGTGAGTCGTTTTATAAGCGTGCTAATGCCAGATAAAATTTTTGTTTGAAAACAGCTTATTGCCAAGTTTTAAGCACGTCAAGAGGTGGTTATCAGCGGATTACAGAAAATTCACAAGAAGAAACCCGGCACATGCCATCAAAGGGCCGAGTTACTCTTTAAAAGTCTGTGAATATCTGCCATAATTTTCGTGCGTGTGGTTGGCATACGCGGCAGAACATAGACCAATAGCATCGCTGCCCCATAACAAAATTAGATGCGGCAAAGCAGGAGACAACGCGCCACGTAAACCGCATTTTTGCATCTGTAATGCTGGTAACGCTGACGTAATTTTTACGTGCTTTGTTTCAGATATTCTTTCGATAAAAACAGGGCCAGGTGAATAACTACGGGTGTATCCGTAGGTCAGGTTACGAAGTCGTACAGCGCATCGCTACACTGAAGGGCAAGGTATCAATGGCAACTCAACGCCTCCAACCAACTGAAGCAGTCGCAGGCACATCATTACAGGTCGCATTCGGCGGCGATAACGTCCACCTCTCCGGGCAAATAGATTACAGCAGGCACTACCCCGATGAGCGCGGCTTCCCGCTGATCTTCATCGTCCAGCACGCCACCTGCAACTCACGTATGGGCTACAGGCACTATGCGACGGTCGGCATGGAAGCGGGCTGCGCGGTTTTCCGCTGGGATAAACGCAGCACAGGCAGCAGCGGCAGCGGCGGCGGCGGCTCCGTGCATATCGACACGCTCAGCGCCTACAAAGCGGCGCTGGCGCAGCCTGCAATCGACCCGCAACGGGCCATCGTCATCGCCCAGAACGAGGGCACCCTGCTGCTAAGCGACATTTACGAGAGCATGGCCGAGATGCAACGCCCCGTCGGGGTGCTGCTGGCTGGTAATATGCTGGACGAGAAAGCCATCCTGAAGATCAACAGCCGCGTGCACATCGTCACCAGCAAAAACGATTGGAACGCATGGCAAATCTACGCCGCAGCCGCCAGCGAAGCCCACAGCAAACATTACAAGCAGCCCGCCACCTACTACGTCGCCCCGAATACAAACCGCCGCTTGATGTACACCAACGGCGGCACGTTCCACCTGGGGGCCGCAAATAGCGTGCGTGATTGGCTGCGCACGCTGTGCGATAGTTAGGCGATGGCAGGCTTCAACGTCGATTTAAACGGACAAGCAGCCATCGTCACGGGGGCTGGTGCAGGGGTCGGTCGGGCCGTTGCGCTGGCCCTGGCCGCATCTGGCGCAGCCGTCGCCGTCAACGACCTCAACCCCGACCGCGCCGAGACCGTCGCAGCGGCCATCAAGCAGGCGGGTGGGCAGGCCATCGCCTTTCGCGGGGATGTCGGCAACCGCTTTCAGGCCGCCGCCCTGATCGAAACCGCACGCGAAGCCTTCGGGCGCATTCACCTGCTGGTCAACGCGGCGGGCATCTTCAAAGCCGAACCGCTGAAGCGCATTGATGAATGGGATTGGCGGCGTCAGATTGAGGTTAATATCACTGGGACGTTCTTCTGCACGCAGTTGCTAGGGCGCGTGATGGCGGATGAGGGCGGCGGCGTAATCGTCAACATCGCCTCTACCGCTGGCCATCCACACAGCATCGAGCAGGGCATCGGCTACGTCACGGGCAAAAGCGGCGTGGTCGGCCTGACGCTGCAAGCCGCCCGCGAACTGGCCCCCGATGGCATCCGCGTCAATGCGGTCTGCCCCGGCTTCATCGCAGAGGACGACATGCCCACCATCCCCACTGAGCCGCCCAACGCCCTGCGGCGTGCTGGCACACCCGCAGACGTGGCCGATGCGGTGTTGTTCCTTTGTAGCGACGCAGCGCGTTTCATCACCGGGCAGGCACTTAACGTAGATGGGGGTGGTTTCTAATGACCTGCATTTGGATTTCGTGCTAGCCTCGCTTAGAATGCAAACATCGTACACAACTAACAAAGGCGCGTACAAACTCCATGCGAGGTTGGATACTCTATAAATTCGGGCTGGATGACATGCCCGCACACGTCTACGAGATTCCGCGCTTCATCGAAGAAGCTGAGAAGCAGGGCATTGAGATTTACGTTGTCAAACCTGAACAATTTGATCTGGTCGTGACGCGGGATGATCGTAAAAGCGTCCTGCTGGATGGTCAGACGACCCCGCTGCCGGATTTTCTGATTCCGCGTATGGGCGCTGGCACAACGTACCTGGCATTAGCCGTAATCCGCCACCTGGAGCGGCTGGGCGTTGCGGTGATTAACGGCTCCGAGGCGATTGAAACCGTGCGCGATAAGCTCTACACACAGCAAATCCTCGCGGCCAGTAACCTGCCCGTACCGAAAACGATGGTCGGCAAATTTCCGGTTGATGTCGAGATGGTCGAAAAACAGCTTGGCTTTCCGGTGGTCATCAAAACAATTTCCGGCTCTAAGGGCGCTGGCGTCTATCTATCGGATACGCCGGGCGAATTCACCGACATCACCAACTTCATCGACTCGTCTAAGCCCAACGCGAACATTATCTTTCAGGAATTCATCGCGGATAGTCGCGGGCGTGACCTGCGTGTAATCGTGATCGGCGGGCGGGCCGTAAGCTGTATGCAACGCGCCGCCACCGATGGCAACTTCAAGGCCAACGTCTCGCGGGGTGGCTCTGCCATTGCTTACGAACTGACGCCAGAGATCGAATTGCTGGCCATCGAAGCAACGCGCATCTTCAAATTGGATGTGGCAGGCGTTGATCTGCTGTTTGATGGCGACCACTTCAAGATTTGCGAGGTGAATTCTGCGCCACAGTTCAAAGGCATGGAAAGCAGTCACCCCGGCCTGAGCATTGCAGAAGAAATTTATCGCTATACCCGCGTGCGCCTGGGCCGCTTCGATGATCTGGGCAAGCGCCAAGCCACACAAACCACACAACATGAAACACCCATTGCAACCGAATAAGGCGCAAACACGTATGGTGGGTGTGGCCGTCATGCCATGCACACAAGCAGCAGTACGATTGGCGTAGCTTGTGCGTATATGTGGCCATGATATACTCGCAGTGGCATGATATACTCAAACTAGCTTGTAATCCGAATTGTGTGATATTTATCCGGCATAACAAAGTCAGGGGGCTTCCTAACCATGCCTTCACTATTCGAGAAGATCAACACCCTTATCAGCGCCAACCTACACGGGCTGGTGGACCGCGCACTGGAAGGTAACTCGCTCAAAGTCATGGACGAGTACATCCGCCAGGTGGAACGCAACCTCGAAGCGCTGGAAGATTCAGCGGCGACGGTTGGCGGCACGGTGCGCACACTCAAGCGCAAGTACGAAGATTTCGCGTCCCAGGCCGAAAAGCTGGACCGTGACATTGATACGCTGGTCATCAAAGGGCAGGATAACCTGGCAGCAAAGGCGCAGGCCGAGCTGAATACCAAGCAGGAACTCGCCCAGGAATATTATGAGCAGTGGCAAGCGCAGGAAAGCCAGTATCAGAAGATGCTGGATATGCGCCTGAAGCTAGAGCACCGGCTGACGACCATCAAGCAAGAGCGCGAAAAGCTGCGCTCGCTGATTGAACTGGCCGAGACCAAGAAGGTCATGACCAAGACGGTCAAGGGCCTGGACGACCTCGCCAACACAGGCGATATGGAAATCGACGGCCTGACCGAGCAAATCCGCGCCCGCCTGGACCGCGAAGACGCCCGCCTGGAAATCGCATCACAGAGCGTCTCCGAGGAAATCGACGAGGCTGTCGGCACGGGCGAGGTGGATCGCCAGCTTGAAGAACGTCGCCGCCGCCTGCTGGGTGGCGAAAGCGGCTAGAGCGTCTCAGGGGCATGTGTGCCTACGGCAACGGACGACCACACGGGGTCGCCCCTACAACCTTCTGCGTAGGGATAGGCCCATGTGCCTATCCGTGCCCGACAGGGTGATCTGCCTCCAGATTGATTGAAAGACACCCAAATCGCCGTCGGCTTGGGGCTATTGCAGCCCCTTTTTGCTATAATGTAAAGTAAGCCAATGTGAAGTGAACGAGGATGCAAGCATCATGCGCGATGAAGTCCGCCAGCGCGTATACACCACGCTACTGCTCAACGCCCTGACCAAGTGGGAAAGCCTCGTGACGATCGTCGTCACGGCCATCCTGTTTCTTTTCGTCAACGATATAAGTATACTCGGTATTGATTGGCAGCCCTGGTTCTGGCTCGTGTTGGGCGGCCTGGCAGAAGGCGCGCTGATCGCATCAACCATCAGCGACCCCGAAGAAGCCCAGGAAGCGCTGGCCCGTGAGTTTGAAAGCCAATACGACCTGAGCCGCATCCGCAGCCGCGTCTCGCGGGAATACCTGCGTAAAGCGCTGGAATACCGCCGTAACATGCTCAAGCTGACCAAGAGCCATTCGGGTGCGATGCGCGTCAGCCTGCGCAACACCATCGAGGACATCAATAACTGGATTGCACTCATGTATGATCTGGCTGAGCACATCGACGCCTTCGAGTCGAATCAGCTTGTGATAAGCGACATGGAAACCGTGCCGCAGAAGATCGAAAAGGTGGGCTATCGCATCGAACGCGAAAAGCACAAGATCGAAGCGGGCGACGGCGACCCGCTGATGGTGCGTGACCTGGAACGCCAGCTTAAGCAGCTAGAGCAGCAACGCGCTAACCTGGAAGCAACCAAGAACAGTATGCGTCGCGCAGAAATCCAGCTAGAGAGCACGCTGTCATCGCTGGGGACGATCTACGCGCAAATGTCGCTCTTGGGCGCGAAAGAAGCCGATAGTGGCCGCGTGCAGCGCACCCGCCTGGAGATTCAAGACGAGGTGGCCAGCCTGCAAGACACCATTGATGCGATGGACGAGGTGCAGACCTACAGCAGTTCGCTCAGCGGGTCATAGC
>DAOTTW010000097.1:0-17569 GCA_034437615.1 Anaerolineae bacterium
ACACCGCCACCACCTGTAATCTCGATCTGCTTTTCGCGCTTCAAAAACTCCATAATCGAATCCAGCACACCGCTGAACGGCAGCTTAACGATGTCGGCGACTGCGTGGCCGTACATATCACCGCGCAGGTACAATACCTTCAGAACAAGGTCGGCCAGCGCGAGCTTGGATAGGCCAGTATCGGCAACAGAGGCAATCGGCGGTGGTCCCCACAAACCGGATTGTGTTGATTGCTGGCCCTGCTGGTCACCTTGCGGCGCTTGCCCTTGCTGTGGACGCCGTTGCTGTTGAGGTTGTGAGCCGATGCTTTTCAGGGGCTTGAGGTTTGCCATAGTCTCTTATCTTCCCTATCTGAAATCATGCAATGTTGCTATCGTTAAACAGCGTAGCACGAGATTTGCGTTTGCAATGTATAGGGTAATGCGCCTTGATGCTTGATATGCGTAGCAACGTCGCGCCTGGTCCTGTTTAGTATAAGGCACACTGCACGCTCGAACAAGCAATACTTTGTGCTGATATTAATTTGCAGATGTCAACGTTGGATCGGAATTTTGTCATGATCGACACCCTACAATGGCTTGGGCACGGCAGTTTCTTGCTACAGGGGCCGCCAATTGTCTACATCAACCCCTGGCGCGTCGTCACTAGCGCGTTTCTGGCCGATGTCATCCTCATCAGCAACGACCAGTACGACCACTGCTCCATAGCCGATGTCGAGAAACTCAGCAGCCCGGATACACGCTTAATCGGTAGCCAGGGCACAGTAGATCACATCCCAGGCGTGCAAACGCTACTCCCCTGGCATAGCGTGCGGCTGGATCGCATCAGCATCAAGGCGGTTCCTGCCTACAAGCCAGGCCGTGAAACACCGGGGGGGCTGGGCTTCGTCCTTTCGATGCATTACTATGACATCTACTACGCGGGTAACACTGGCCAAATACCAGAGCTAGACCTGATTAAGCCCGATATTGCCATTTTGCCCATTGATGGCGGTGCGCGTCTCAGCGTTGAGGAAGCCGTCGAAGTGGTGGACCGGATGCGCCCCCGCTGGGTATTACCGAGCCATTGGGGTAGCGCCGCCAGCAACGCCACGTTATTTGACGCACAGCGGTTTAAGCGTTTGGTCGGGGACCGTGCACAGGTGATCTTGCCAGCCAAGCACGCTATAAGCAACCAGTAGCCGAGCTAGGTAGCACCACAAGCAAACGTAGACGGTGAAAATTGTAACTACTCAGGTAAGCCCATTTTGCCCGCGACTCACCCCTCAGGGTGTTTCTGCGGTCCAAAATGGTTGTGTAGGGACGCGGCTTGCTGCGTCCGCCGCGAAAAACACGCTAGTCACCCAGGAAACTCTCAATTGTCGAGATGAGTTCCTTGCGGCTGACGGGCTTCGCCAGGTAACCATCACAGCCTGATTTCAGGTAACGTTCGCGGTCACCGTACAGGGCATTTGCCGTAAGCGCAATCACCGGGATGTGCGCCGTATCCTCCCCCGCCCTGATTTTCTCGGTCACCTGAAGACCATCCATATCCGGCAGGTTCATATCCACCAGCATCAAATCTGGCTGCTGTTGACGCGCCATCGCCAACCCCGTTATGCCGTCGCTGGCCTCCAACATAGCATACCCCTCACTGCTGAGCATACGGCGCACAAGGCGCATATTTTGTGGGTTGTCCTCGATGTATAGAATGGTCTTGGTCATCTACCCGTCAATTTCTGTAGTAGGTTTGTTTCCGTTTGTCCACTATTCCTTGCGTGACATGCGTGGCTTGAACGAGAAGGCACGCCGCAAACGCGACCAACGCGCCCGCCAGCGTGCCAGCGTGTAGGAAAGCAAGCGCCGTTGCCGCGTAAAGCGCGCGCTCTGCTGAGTATGAGATTGTGGCCGACTCCAACGCAGCATCATCGAAGCCCACGATAAACCACCACCGAAGCCCACCAGCATCAGGTTGTCGTCTTCCTTGATGCGCCCCTCTTGCACGGCCTCACACAGCGCCATCGGAATTGACGCCGCCGATGTGTTGCCGTAACGGTCCAGATTGCTGACGAATTTGCCCACATCCATGCGCAGTTTCTTCGCGGTGTAATCCAGAATACGCTGGTTGGCCTGATGCGGCACCACCCAGTCGATGTCATCCAGCGTCATACCCGCCATTTCCGTCGCCTGCCGGATGCTCTCGTCAACGACACGGGTGGCAAATTTAAACACCTCACCGCCCGCCATATACATCTTGTTGATCTTGTGGCCGTTCAGGTTCGGGTTATTTGACGTGGGGATGGCCAGCAAATCCCAGCCTGCACCATCAGAGCGCATCACGCTAGACATCACGCCCCCCTCGTTTTCACCCGCTTGCAGCACCATCGCCCCAGCACCGTCACCGAACAAAATGCACGTGCTGCGGTCCTGCCAATCCAGCACACGGCTCATCGTCTCCGCGCCGATGACAAGCACCGTGCGCAAACTGCCGCTACGGATGGCCTGCGCACCCATATTCAGCGCATAAACATAGCCCGAACACGCCGCACTGAGGTCAAACGCTCCGGCTTTGCTGGCCCCCAGCCAATCCTGAATCAAGCTGGCTGTGCTGGGGAAGATGTTATCCGGTGTGGACGTGGCTACGATAATCAGATCAAGCTCTGTGGGCAGGATGTCCGCGACTTCCATTGCCCGTTGTGCCGCTTTATAGGCCAGTGAAGCCGTCGATTCGCGTTCATTGGCAATGCGGCGCTCACGAATGCCAGTACGGGCGCGGATCCATTCGTCGTTCGTCTCGACAATTGCCGATAAGTCGTCGTTGGTCATGACTGCTTCGGGCACAGCCATCCCCCAACCGACGACATGGGCATAGACCGGTACGTTAACCAGCGTTGTGTTAGGCGTGACCATTGTGTGTGTATTGACCCATGATTATCACTGCATTATGTCCACCGAAACCAAACCCATTGCTCATCGCAACGTTGACTTCGCGCTCTACCCCGGTCAGCGGCGTGTAATCCAGGTCGCAATCGGGGTCCGGTGTCTCTAAATTGATCGTCGGCGGGATGAAATTATCGCGGATGGCCATCAAGCACCACAGCGCCTCAACTGCCCCCGCAGCCCCCAATAAATGCCCTGTCATGGATTTAGTCGAACTGATCGGAATATCATAGACGACCTCACCCAATGCACGCTTGATAGCGCGTGTCTCGGCGGCATCGTTCATCTGTGTGCCTGTGCCATGCGCGTTGATATAGTGGAGGTCTCTCGCTCCAAGTTGGGCGTCTTTCAGCGCTTCGACCATCGCACGCGCAGCCGCTTCGCCTGTGCTCATCGGTGAGGTGGGGTGATAGGCATCCGATGTGTGGCCATACCCCAGAATCTCGCCGTGAATCGTCGCACCACGCGCCAATGCATACTCTAAATCCTCCAGCACCAACATCGCAGAGCCTTCGGCGGGCACGAAGCCATCGCGCTCATAATCGAAGGGGCGGCTGGCTTTTTCCGGCTCGGTGTTACGCTTGCTCAGGGCTTTCATATTGTTAAAGCCCGCCAGCGTGATCGGCGCGACGGCTGCTTCGGTGGCACCCGCCAGCATCGCTTTCGCCTGACCACGACGGATCATCTCGGCGGCTTCCCCAATGCAGTTGTTGCCCGTCGCGCAGGCCGTCGTGATGTTCATGTTGGGGCCGCGCAAGCCTAAATCCTGCGATACCATGCCGGAGCTGCTGTCTACCAGCACCTTCGGGATGGCGAACGCACTGACGCGCCGATGCCCCTTCTCATTGAAGGTGTTGACCGATTCCACCAGCGACTCAATACCACCGATGCCCGTGCCAACGATGCAACCGATGTCATAGCAGTTCTCAGCCGTCACTCGCAGGCCGCTGCTTTCGATGGCTTGGCGTGCGCTGACAACCGCAAAGTGTATAACGCGGTCCATGCGCTGTGCTTCCTTGCGGCCTAGCACCTCACCCGCGTCAAAATTCCGCACTTCACCCGCGACCTGATTCTCCGTCAGAGAACGGTCATAGCGCGTGATGAAGCTAATCCCGCTTTTGCCAGCCGCACAACTGCGCCACGCTTCTTCTGCTGTATTGCCCAGCGGCGTAATCGCACCATAACCGGTGATGACAACGCGTCGTCTGTCCATCTTGGCTTCCCTGCCTCCCCGATGTGGTTGGTTTTGCAAGCTTCTCGCGTCCTATCTTCGCATGGGTGGACGCACATAGCGCTTGTCACTAGGATGAACAACACTGCCGATGCACATTCGTTGCCCCACGAGTGGGCTTTTCAACATGATCTGGCGTGTTATAATCCTGCACCTGATTAATTCTGTTTTTTGTTTGCCTATTTTGTGCGCGGCGCATTATAGCACGCCTGCGGAGAAGTCAAGCGTGCAGCCACAAACGCACCACGTCACAGTCACATAGGCGCTTTTTCAGCGAGCCTCATGATTTTAGTCACTGGATCAACTGGTTTTATCGGGCGTCATACCGTGCGGCAACTGATGGCAGATGGTTTACCCGTGCGCTGCCTCGTTCAAACGCGACAATTGCGGCGCGGCTTACCCTGGGACGCCGAAGCCGACAACGCGCCGCAGATCATCGAAGGCCACATCCTGGACGATGAAGCCGTGTTCCAGGCCGTGACCGGGGCGCATACGATTATTCACCTGGATAGCGCGATGTGGTGGGGGCGGCGGCGCGAATTAGAGCGTATCGAAATCGCCGGCACGCGCAACCTGCTCAGCATCGCACGCTCTGCACGTGTCGGGCGCGTGATTACACTCAGCCATCTGGGGGCCATGCAATCGTCGGCCTACCTGCTGCACAGCATCAAAGGCCAGGTTGAAGAGGCCGTGCGCAATAGCGGCCTTGCGTTCACCATCATCCGCTCTGGCATCGCCTACGGCGAAGACGACGCCTTCATCAACCACATTGCGATGATGCTGGCGAATAACCCCTTTGCCTACCTTATGCCCGGTCAAGGTGAAACGATCCTGCACCCCATGTACATCGCCGATCTGGTGCGCGTCCTGACAGCCACGCTGGAAAACATGGATACCGTAGACCGCACGTTAGAAGTCGGCGGCGCAGAGTACACCACCTATGAGGATTTACTGTACACCGTAATGCGCGTCACGGGGATATTCCGGCCAGTGGTGTCCATCGCACCCTATGCCATGCGCCTGATTGCCAATATCTATCGGCGCACCTTCCCGCGCTCGCTAATGACCCCGCAATGGCTGGATATCCTCGCCACCAACCGCACAGCCAGGCTCGGCAACGTCTATGATTATTTCGGCTTTCAGCCGCGCCGCTTCGAGGATACGCTGCTGACCTACCTGCCACATCGAACGTATTTCTGGCGTGGCCTGGGCGCGACCTTCCGGCGGCATCCCAGAAGCATCTAGGGGGCAACATCATGCACGACATCACAATCAGACGCCTACACAGCCCGCAGCACATGCACGCCCTGGTCGAACTCCAAAAAGAATACTGGGGTGAGGATGCCGATAATCTGGTGCCTGGGCATATGCTGCTGTCGTTAGCGGCCTACAGCGGCCTGATTTTAGGCGCTTATGAGGGTGATAGTGATACGCTAGTCGGTGGCTCTATCGGCTTCATCGGCACGAAAGCGAACCCTGATGAGCGAGAAGCCGCCGCAGAGCAGCTTGTCGTTATGTCCAAGCGGGCCATCGTGAGCGCAAACCACCAGGGCAAGGGCATCGGTGAAGCGCTCAAGCGCAAGCAATATGACATCGCAGCAGCCTACAACATCAAGCTGGTTATCTGGACGTTCGACCCGCTGCTATCGCGCAACGCCTACTTCAATCTACATAAACTTGGTGCTGTCGGGCAGCAATTTATACTGGACCCTTACGCATCGGTCACAAGCGCAAATGCCGCTAGCATGTCCGGTGATCGCATCGTGGCGCATTGGTGGGTGCGTCATCCGCACGTCACCGAACGCGGCAAACGCGCCTATCATGAGGCAGCACAGATCAACCAGACAGCGATGCACAACGGCCTACTGACGCCGACAGACCTGCACGACGTTGATGCGGCACAGACGGCCCGCTTGCAAATCCCAGCAGACTTTGCCGATCTACAGGCAGCCGACGCCGGATTAGCGCAGGCGTGGCGCTCGCACGTGCGGCAGGGCTTTCAGCACATGATGCAGGCAGGCTACATCGTGACGGATTTCTGGCGACATCAGGGCCACAGCTATTACGTGTTCACGCCGGATGATGGCTCTTTCGCATTCTGAGTACATTCACAGCATTAAAACACTTGTCTGCGTGCCCTTTGTGCCATCATGGTTAAAACGTCGGCAACATCCGACAAAAAACAATGGCAAAACACATCAAGGACAAACCGTTATGTTTGACGATCAAAAAATTGCCTTTATCGGTGCTGGCATGATGGGAGGGGCGTTCATCGGTGGTCTGCTGCAAAAGGGCATCCTGAAGCCAGAGCAGATCATCGCCGCCGACCCCGACCAAACACGCGGTAACACACTCGCCCAGCAACACGGCATCCAACACACGACGCATAACACCGAAGCAGCACAAGAGGCCGATATTTTGATCCTGGCCATCAAGCCGCAAATGGCCGACCATGTGCTGCCGCAGTTGCGTGGGCGCGTGGATTCGGCGGCGCTGGTGCTGAGCGTGATGGCTGGCGTCAAAATCCGCGACATCAGCGGCGCGTTGCACAATGCCCGCGTCGTGCGCAGCATCCCCAATACCCCGGCCACCATTGGCGAAGGCATCACCGTCTGGACGGCCACACACGAAGTGCCCGATCAAGGGCGTCAGCAGGCGCGTACAATTTTGCAGGCGCTTGGCGAGCAGATTTACGTCGAGGATGAATACTATCTGGATATGGCCACTGGCCTCAGCGGTAGCGGTCCGGCCTTCGTGTTTCTGTTCATCGAAGCCATGATTGATGCCGGGGTCCGCGTCGGCTTCCCACGTGCACAAGCCGAAAAATTGGCCATGCAGACGATACGCGGCGCGGTGCTATATGCCGACCAATCCGGCCTGCATCCGGCAGTCTTGCGCAATCAGGTGACTTCACCAGGCGGCACGACCGCCGCCGGCTTGCACGAACTCGAACGTAATGCCTTGCGTGCAACCATTGCAGATGCAGTGTGGGCGGCCTATCAACGCTCCGTTGAACTCGGTGACAGCGAGGATTAAGCGCCGTCTTGCACAGGCTTAGGCCATCCCAACAAAATAACTGACACGGTTTGCGGACACGGCTTGCCGTGTCCCTGCGAACGGTGCCCTGTAGGGACACCCTTCTGGGTGTCCGAGCGGCGTCAGCCGCATTGCTTGTTTTTTAGCTGGAAAGGCCTTATGCCTGGATGCCAGCTTTCGCTAGCTTCGCCTCGATCTGTTCGCGGCTGTCACGCATGGACATTTCAACATACGGGAAGCCCAGCCAGGCATTCATCAGGCCAAAATAAAAGCCCGTCGCCACACGGAAAAACGGCTCCGTCTCGCGCACATCCCAGAAGTTAAACGGATCGTAGCTCAACAATTGGCTACCGCCATCTAAGGCGATGGGGCCGAGACCGACAATCAACCAGATCAGGATCGGCACCGGTTGGATGCGCCGCCGCACATACGGGATCGAGAAGATCACACAACCGACGAATAAGCCCATGTAAATCATCACATCACGCGCACAGATGGCCGTTTTGTAGCCGAGTTGCTGATTGCCCTGAAAGAAGCGTGCAGGCTCCCAGAATGAGCGCTCAAACGTGGTTAAATCCGTCGCAGAGGGTTCTCGAAAATTGGGAATGCGGGCGCTCCAACCATCGTAAAAGTCGGGGATGTCCGCAATCACAGCTTCATAAGAGCGCAGGTTAGAATCCGAGATTTCACGCGGGTAAAAGGGCTGCTCACCATATAAAAAGATCGAGCGAAAGGCGAATTGGTGGCACAGCGGGCTATATAGCGTATACAGGAAGTTCGCCGGGCCTGTCGCACCGACCTGCATCAAGGTGGGGGCGACCCAGGGGCCAGCCGTGAACAAGCCGAGGCCAACGAGTACGATTTTCAGCCAATTGCGCGTGAGGCGCAGCACGAAGATATTTGCGCGTACTGCCGACGAGTTGCGCCGGGTGTCATCTGCCATGAAGTCATCCAGTGGTTGTGTGCGTCACGCCTGTTTTACCCGAAAGGCAGGCGGCTTTGCAAGGTTGCGGCGGTTGTCGCCCCATAAAATATGTCGCTGATGCGGCCATCCGGCGCGATAACGTAGGTTGCGGGTTGGCCGATGACACGATACAGCGCTTCGAGGTCGCGCTGCGGGTCCAGCACGATGTCAAACGTCAGGCCGAAGTCATCCACCCACGCGCTGACCACATCCTGCCGTTCACCGAGGTTCACAGCCAGCACGCGCAAGCCATCGGCGGCATATTGTTCGTACAGCGTTTGCAATTCGGGCATCTCAGCGCGGCAGGGTCCGCACCATGTTGCCCAGAAGTTAATAATCACAGGCTGGCCACGCAAGGCCGATAGGCGCAAGGGGCCGCCGGAGAGCGTAAAAGATGTGAAAGGAGGCGCAATTGCGCCGACTTCGGGCGCAAAACGACCGATAGCGCCGATAAATTGGCCTGTGTAATCGGCGCGCTGTGGCAAGCCAGTCCCAGCCATCAAAGCAGCGGCGACACCCAACAAAAGCGCCGCCACCAGCGCTAACATGACACGTCTGAACATGCTTTATCCAACGGTTGCCAGTGCCTCATCCAGAATCGGCTCAATCTGACCTTGCGTGACGATGGTGAACGACTTGAACTGAATCACGCCGTTCGCATCCAGGATGAAGCTGCTCGGCTGGCCAGGGATGGCGTATTCGGCGCTGATTGCGTCGTCCACATCCAGCGCTAGCGGGAAGGTCAGGCCCAGTTCATCACGGAATTCACGCATGGCGTCTTCTGTATCACGCACCGCCAGCGCCAGGATCGTAAAGCCCTCGCCGCTCAGGTCTTCGTAGATGTCCTGAAATTCGGGCATCTCACGGCGGCAGGGTCCGCACCACGTACCCCAGAAGTTCAGCAGCACGACCTGCCCTTCTAGCTCACGCAGGCTGACCGTCTCGCCTGCCAGCGTGGTCACGCTGAAGTTTGGCGCACGGTTGCCCACATCCAGGCCGATAGCGGGGCCGCTCTGCGACGCCAGACCTGTAATGCTGCCGATGGCGTCCTCCTGCGTGCTGCTTTGCGCGTCGTCGCTCGCTTCAGCGGCGTTGTTCGCGCTCTCGTCAGCCAGCCCACTGACGGCGCTGCCGCTGGCCGTTTGGCCGCTGACATCCTGCGTTGCTGGCATTGCGGATTCAGGGCGTGCGGCGACGATCTTAACGCGAAAGCGCACGCGCTCGCTGATGTCCTCGATGGTCTCGCCGGTGTAAGTCACACGGAGGACGTAGGCACCCGGCTCAAGCGCGATATTGCGCAGCGCGATGTATGCTTCGTCTTCGGGGTCCACCAGTGTCAGAGCGGTACTGCTGGCCAGCACGTCGCGTTCACCGTCTGCGTCCGCACCACTGATTAGTTCGTAGCGTGCGCTGAAGTCTTTGTTGGGGCGCAGCACCTCCACGTCAATTGCGGTCACGTCTTGGTCGTCGTGCAGGTTAATCAGGTATTCCTGCTGTGCGCCGCTTTCCTGGAAGTTGACAAGCGCACTCTGGTTCAGCACAACCGGGTGCAACGTGCCACCAATACAAGAGCCGAGATACGAAACGCCGACCTCGCCCTCGAAGAAGCCGATGCCGCATTCTTCTACGCGGGCGCTGAAATCCGCGAATTGGTTGTTCAGCGTGTTGGTCAGCACGGCTAGCTGTCCGCTGGCCACCAGCACACCAACCGCCACCAGCAAGGCACCGCTGGCCACTTCAATTTTGTGCATGTGGCGCTGTAGGCGCTGTAGGATGCCCTGCGCTCGGTCCAACAAGAGCGCCGTCACCACAAAGGGAATGCCGAGGCCCAGTGAATACGCTGTCAGCAGCGGCACCGCCTGCGATACGTCGCCTGTGTTGGCCGCCAGCGTCAAAATCGTGCCCAGTAGCGGCCCGATGCAGGGCGTCCAGCCAGCGGAGAAGACCACACCCATGAAAAACGAGCCGACAAGCCCCCGACGCCCATTGAGTTCGATGTCACGCCGTGTATCCGAGTAAAAAGCCAGTTCGATCCGGCTCAGGATGCCGGACCAGAATGCACCCGGCGTGCTCATGCCGCCGCCAATAATCAGCACCAACCACAACCCCGCGATCAGCGGCAGGCCGATGATAATATCCACAAAGCCCCACAGGATAAGCAGGCTCAGCGCCAACCCGACGCCAATCGTAAACACAGGCGTGCTTAGTAGGCTCTTCTGACCGCGCAGCCAGGTAAAAAAGCGCGATAGCACGCCCATAAAGTGCAGGCCGAAGACGATAATCATCACACCACCCACACGCCCGATGATGTCCGTCACGACGTTGATCGTACCACCAACCACACTGACCAGCGCAGTCGTCGCCAAACCGATCAGCACAAACACCAGCGTAAAGCCCAGCACGAAGGCCACGCCATGCAAAAACATGTTGGCACGGGCGGCGGCATCGGTGCGCTTGCTTTTCGTCTGGCCCCCGCCTGCCTCTGCTGATACTGCAACGGTGCGCGTCATGCGGCCACCCATATAGCCAATGTAAGCCGGGACAAGCGGCAGCACGCACGGCGAAATAAACGATAGAAAGCCTGCGACCAGCGCGAGGCCCAATGTAATGTTCTCTGCTCCCATTTGCGAAAAGCCCCTACAACACGTATGTACCAATTGAATTACACTGATTAAAGACGCTAGTTCTTACAAATTGCTTGTGGTGGCCTGTAGGCCCGATGCGGTGCGCTATATGTCTTGATAGGCCCGCGCCGCACAACCTTACATGCTTGCCGCCACGTCTTGACTCGTGTTTTCGTCTGTCATCCGTGCTATGATTCAAAGCAAAAGCACAAGCATAACCTGACCCCAATTGTGACACCTTCGCAGCGTCACGATAGCATCCAACAGCCCAAATAAACCCAGGAAAGACAGTGTGAGCCAACAAAAAATCGCCTACCTGGAAACGATGGACCTCTTCCAAGATTTAACCGCGCAAGAATTAGACGCTGTCGGGCATAGCACGCACCTGATGACCTACCCCACAGAGCACATCTTTTTCATGCCAGACCAAAACGCGGAAGTCCTATTTATTTTAAAGAAGGGGCGTGTACAACTCTATCGTATATCGCCGGATGGTCGCAAACTGGTGGTGGATGTGCTGTATCCTGGGGCGATTTTCGGGCATATGGCGCTCGTCGGCCAGGGGATGCACCACACTTATGCGCAAGCGCTGGACGATTGCGTGATCTGCATCTGGAATCGTGGGGAGGTCGAAGCGCTGTTGCTTAGCAAGCCACAGGTGGCGCTGCGCTTCCTGGGTGTGATAGGTGAGCGCTTGTATCAGACCCAGCAGCGCCTAACGGAAACCACGTTCAAGCGCATCCCTGCACGCATGGCCAGCTTACTCTTACGGCTGGATCAGCAAACAGGCCGCACCGGCCAGCTACGCGGCTACACGCACCAATATCTAGCGGATATGCTGGGCACCTACCGCGAGACAGCAACGCAAGTCTTAAATGAGTTTAAAAACGAGAAGCTGATCAAGCTGGGGCGCAAGAAGCTGGATATTGTGGATCGCCCACGCTTGCAGGAGATTGCAGCGCAGGATTAAGCCTGTGAGTGGCCCTACATCTTTCGCGGCGGACGCGGGCGCATCGCGCTACGCGAGCACTATGAAACGTAGGGACGCCACTCTCGGCGTCCGGGGCGTCGTAGCCGCGTGACTAGCGCGTGGCAGCTTTTGTGCGGCGGGTAGCGGCCTCTGCGCATTGTGCGCCTGTGCTGCCTACGATGGTGCCGTGCCGCACGCCAGCGGGGATGTCTATGCGGTCCCCGGCGCGTAAGCGCGTGCGCTGGTTGCTATCCGGCAGCATGATTTCTAATGAGCCAGCGAGCACGTACAGCACCTTATGATAGTTGTGGCTACGGACGGCATAGCGATGGTTGGGGGCGTTCTGCCAGAGGTAAGGCCGCAATCCTTCGTTTTTCATTAGGTGAGAGATGTTGCTTGTGGTCGGGTGTTGCCCGGATTGCCAGCGTGTGATCGTTACAGCGGGTATTTTTTTTGCCATTAGGCAGGTCGCCTTTCAGAATGAACACATAGGGGCAGTTAGCTGCCTCGCGGCATTCTACATCCTTTATGCCGAATGGCAAGCCCAATCCGATGATGCACATACGCCAGCCATAAACCGCAAAAAGCCCAACTCCCGTCCCCTACACAAGACCTTGCGCTCATCCATTAGAATTGCCCTACGAAGGCACGCCAACTGCCGCTATTGCCCCCAATCAACACCAGAATATCCTGCCGACCCGGAAAGCTGACCATCACGCCGTTGTTGAAACGCTGCACGGTAGCCACATCGCCGATTTCGCCCTGTGTCGCAAAGCCGAGGCTATCGCGCACAGCGGAGTTATTGGCCCAAATTTTACCGAAGCCGCGCACGGGCAACTGTAAACCGGATGGCGGGCTACTGCTGACCTGCACGCTGATGTCGGCGGGGTCGCTGTTCGCGTCGAAGGTGTCGGTGTATTCGCTGAAGCGGCTGCCCACGTCGTTCAGCACGTAAATCGTACCGCTCAGCCAGATCATCAGGCCACGCTCGAAGCGCTGCCATGCGGCGTTGATCTGCACCACGTCCGGCGGGCTTCCCGATGGACAGCCGATCTGGTCCGCGATGTCCGGGTTATCCCTGAAAAGCGTGCCGAATCCCCCCGGCGGCAAAAATGTACAGTTGCTATTGCTGCTGCTGGTCGGTGCTGCGCCATTCCCCGTCGGCAAAACGATCACATTATCCGCACCAGAACCTGACTGTGATGTAAATGGCGTCGGCGTAACTTGCGCGATAAAACCCTCGTAGCTGGGCACCTTGAAATCAGTGGGTAATACGGTGGCGTTGGCGGCCTGCTGTAATAGGCTAGTGATGGCGCGGCTTTCCGGTGGGATGGTGGGTAGTGGCGTCGGCGTGTGTGTCGGCGTTTCGGTGATGGTCGCGCTTGGCGTGACGGTGACGCTTGGGCTGAGCGTGATGGTGGGTATGGGCGTGCGCGTCGGGGATGCGGTCCAGGTAGCGGGCAACGTAGCGCGTGCGTTTTGTGTCGCTGCGTCCGCTGGGTTGCTGCTGGCCTGCGCTGCAAGCGCTGTGCTTGCGTCGGTTGTATACGTGCTGGTTACGGCTTGTGTCGGCAGCGGCCCTGTCGCAACGGGTAATTGCGCCAGCGTCGGCAAGGCATCCGGGCTTTGCGCTGGTGTGCTCGTCTCACAGGCTGCCAGCACAGCGCAAGCAATCAACATACAGCAAAGGGTCATCAGGCGTCGCATAGGTCCGGTTATGATCCGCAGGTATGGCCATGTCGTCCTCTATTGTACGCCAATTTACGGCAACACACAGCATCAGGCGCGCTCTGGCAGCGGTTCACGCCCGAAAAACGTAATCAGCCGTTCGATGTCCTGGCGTGCAATCGCACCGTTGAAACGGTAACGCGGTGGTGTGCGCATCGCCAGCAGGCTCTTATACAGCTTGTTGGGGTCGCCTGTGGCTACCGTGATGTACAGCCAGTGATCGGTCACAAGTAGCAGCGCAATGCACTTGTGGATGCCGCGTTGCATCATGTAAATGCCCTGGATGTAACGGGCTGGCAAGCTGGCAGGCGCGTATTTTTTGCGGTGTGGACGCAGCAACAGCCTGTAATTCGTCGCGACACAATCCAACTGCATCACAGACGGCGCCCAGCCTTCGGCGGTATCCTGCAATAAGACAGCCGTACAGCGCTCAACAGCATGTTCTTCGTCAATAAACATAGCGGCGTCTATCAAATTTCAGTCCCTGCGATCAAGTTTGATTTCTTTGCATAGTGACATTGTAAGGGACTTCAGGCCATAAAGCGTGCAATTAAACGGCTTTATAGGCCGAATGCAACGCCATCCTAACCTGAGACGGTGCGCTGGATCTTATATCGTTCTGAGACCTGATGCATTGACGCACGTGGTTGTGCTGATTATACTCAATTGTCACAAGGTCGTTGTTATAGAGCTTGGGCTTGCGCGGCAGGGCCTCCGAACCGTGTCAGGGGTTAACGCCAGCAGCACTAAGGAGTAAACCCTGGGTGTCGTAAGTTCCAGGCTCTATGCCAACGACTTTGTGCGTTCATGGTGGCTTTAGCGCTGCATTACACGAGTGCGGGGGCGTCCCTACGGCTTAAAGTGGCTATGTAGGGACGCTCTAGCGCTTCCACCCACGAAAACAGACGAGCTGATAGGCTGACGCGCTGAAATGCTATCAGTGGCCGTTACAGCACGAAGGCGCTTAGCAATTCCGGCATCACAAGCAGCAAAAGGACCGGGACGAGCGCCCCGACCAATGATCCGGCTAAAATCTGTGCGGCGCTGTGGCATTTCAAGTGGATACGTGCCGCACTCACCACAATAATCAGCGGTACCCCCCACAGCGCCAAATACGGGTCGAAGATGACGCCGAAGGCCACCACCGCCGCTGTAATGCCCATCGCGTGCATACTGATCTGCCAGTACAACGTCACCAGCGCAATTACCGAAATCTGCACCAGGCCGAAAATCGCCAGCAACGTAAACACACGCGGCGCGCCCATCATACGCAGCAAAAGCCACGCCAGCACCGTACCGATAATCGCCACCACAAGTGGACGATGGCGCTCTGCACGGTCGCGCATGTGCAGATCACCGATCTTGCCCATGCTGACCATCGCAATAATATAGGCCGTCGGCAGCACACAGACCAACAAGCCGAAGATAGACGCCCAGTAGAAGGCTTCTAGTAGTGTGGCCGTATGCTTCAGGGCGACGAACACCACCAGCGCCAACCAGACAACAGGCGGGCTGAGAAGATCGGAAACCAGATGAGACCAGGACAATTGTAGACGTGCGAAATTCGTTAGACTAGCCATAGTGAACGCTAAAAGTGTTTTTGTCTTTAATTTTCGGTTTTTTTCATTTTTCGATACCATTGTAACACGCCGCGATTAAAAAACGTTGCGCATCCAGGCATAATCAAGTATATCGAGTGGCAAACATTTTAAGACAACGTGAAACGTCAAGCGTGACCTACAAAACATGAAATGCGACCTACAAAACATGAAATACGGCATGAAAAGCACACCAAAACGATGAACGACACAACCGGAGGACAATTAACGGATGGCTGGCAGATTCCAGCTTATGCACAGGGGATGCTGCATGTGGACGGCGGCACGGGCTTGATTACCGCAGAGGGGCCGACAGGCTTATTTGAATTAGAGGCCGCTAGCGAATATGTGACGCTGTGGTGGGGCAGCGTCGGCGGTAGCGCCCTGGCGCAGCTGCGCTGGCAAGCGGATAACCTGGGCTGGACGGGTACGGTGCGCATCGGCGGCGGCATTGATGCGCTACACATCACGGCGTTACCGGGGCTAGAAGGCGCGTTGTTGCTGCTGCATGTGGACGGCCAACCCCTCAGCCCGGAATTCACGCCCTATCCTGCCGCCACACAGCGGCGACTGCTGCCATATCCGCTGCCGGATTTCCTGGAAGCAGTCGATGAAGATGTAGAGCCATCCAACACCACATGGCTCGTGCCAGAAGCTAGCCCACTGGCGGCGATTGCGCAGGATGCCATGATGAATAACCTGCACATCGCGCTACAGGGGCACTTGGCCGACGAAGCGCAGGGGCTACATACGCATTTCGCCCTGCCCATCGTGTTGGATGCGATCACCTTATTCGCACGCTAACCATCAGGAGATGCATGTTATGTCATCACCGACACCAAACGATCACGACCACATAAGCGCTGTACAGGCACGGCACGTAGACAGGCTGATGCAACTACCGCATGTGGTCGGCGTGGCACTGGGCATGGCACACGTAGACGGCCAGCCTACCGACGAACCCGCAATTGTCGTGCTGGTCGATGAGAAGCTGCCATTGGCCCAACTCGCACCAGAGGACGTGATACCATCGCAACTCGAAGGCGTGCGCGTCGATGTGCAGGCGAGTGGCGTCTTCACGGCCTTCTGAGCGCCGCTTGAGCATGGGTTGTCGCGCTGGAAAAATCAGGCACAATCGTCTACATTAACCTGCATTTTGTGCTGGCTTACCCTGGGGGAATAAAAAGCCTATGCTCTATGACCGTAAGACCCATCGTACCCGTTTGTTGCGTACCGTGCTGATCGTGCTGCTTGTAGGCCTGGTCAGTAGCGCGTGCTCACTGAGCGTTGGCACGTCTACGGATGCGACATTAGCACCCGACACACAGGGCGGCGACGGGACGACTACGGACAGCGACGGGGCTATAGATAGCGGCGCACCACCCATTGTCACGCTGCTTTCGCCGCGTGATGGCCAGACGTATTTGCAGGGCACCACCGTTAATATCATCGCCCGCATCGAAAACGCAGGGCCAAGCCTGGACCGCATTCAGGTTTTGCTCAACGGTAGCCCCATCGCAGATCAGCAGATCAGCACCGCAGCAGACGCCAATACCTTTGTTGCCACACAGGAATGGCCTTCTACATCCCCAGGCCAGTACACTATCGAAGTGGTCACGTTTCGGCAGGATGGCGCACGCAACGCACCCGCTAGCGCGTCGATTACCGTGCGCAGCGCTGAGGATGGCCAGCTTCCAGCACCGACGCAAGCGGCATCCGACACCCCCACAGCCACACCAACCAACACGCCAGATCAGCAATCCGCTGAAGCCTCCGCGACACCAACCGCAACATCCACCAAGTCAGCAGATATAACGACGCAAGCGCCACAGGTGCAGCCATCCAGCACGCCAACGCAACCCCCATCGCAAGCGCCACAGGTGAAGCCATCCGCCACACCAAGCGCAACACCGACGCTCACGGCCACACAACAACTATTCGCGCTGGTGACCGATACAGCGGGTCCGCTAGCACCAACAGCAAGCTTCCCGCAGGGGCGCTTACAAACCGCTGCCGACATCCGCAGCGCACCCAGCACCAACGCAGGCATCGTCGGCAGCGTACTCGCAGGGCAGACGGTGCGCTTGCAAGCGGTCACATCGGATGGCGCGTGGTATCGGGTGCCGGTAGGCTTTGGTTCTGTGGGCTGGATTTCGGCTTCGGTGCTGGAAACAAGCAACGCGGATGATCTGCCCGTTGTTGATGGCTAGTGGCTAGCCACAAAGATAACCGTGTGGGGGCGCAGCGTGCTGCGCCCTGGGTGCAATGCATTGCACCCCTGCTGACCCGCTGACCTGCTTAACCGGTGTCGTCGTTCATCAGGTCGGTGGCGGCACCTAGCAGCGCTTCACGATAGTCGGCGTTGATGTCATCCCGGCTGCGCAGATAGCGCTCTAGCAATTCTTGGTTGGTCAGACCTTCCGGGCTTTCACCCAGTCGCGTGCGCTCCGGACGTTCGACCTCACGCCGAATCGCCGCGATGTAGAACACGCCAGCCTGC
>DAOTTW010000098.1:0-8749 GCA_034437615.1 Anaerolineae bacterium
GTGTGCTTTCACAGTGCAGCAGCCGGAGGCCGGGGTCATCATCGGCACGCCGACGCCAGTACCCCCGCTGCAACAACGCTACTTCACAGGCACACCCATGCAGCCGATTTCATTGCAGATGTGCGGTTTGCTGCTGGTCGTGTTGCCTGTTGGGGTCGTATTCGCTATCGTCCTGTTTGAAGCGCTGGCTTCGCAAACGGGCTTGTGGTTAACGCTCTTGCGCTGGGTGTTGCGGGCTGTGGTGCTGCTGGCCTTGCTTGGGGCGATTGGGCTAGCGCTGTTGGCCTGGTATGCGGTTAACGTCAACGGCGTTTAAACTGATATACAAGCGGGGCGGGCTGGGGTGAGGTTGTTTTTAGGCTGGGCTGAGTCGTTACAACTGAGGAGCAAAAGACGATGATTACGACGCGCTATAAGCTACTGATCGTTCTGCTGGCCTGTTTGCTGCTATCAGTGCTGAGCACGCAGGCGCAAAACCCACCAGCAACGTCCGCACCGGGGCTACTGCTGATCGTCGTGCTGGATGATAGCAGCACTATGAGCACCGAAGGCCGCTTAAATTCGGCACAAACACAGAGCATGTGCTTTGAATGCCGCGATTTATCCGACCCCGATAACCTGCGCTGGGATGAGGTGCGGCGCATGGTGGATTTACTCAATAGCGACCAGCGCCGCACGCATCAGGTGGGCGTGCTGAGCTTTGACGGTGTGGCACGGGGCTGGCTGACTGGTGACAGCGGCCAGGAGATCATCACCGTCGGGGCCAATAGCGACCAATCCGCTTATGCGGGCTTCGTGCAGAATATGCTGACGCACGAAACAGGGGAAGCACCCGGCAATACGTTGCTGGCGCTGCAAGAGGTCGAGTCGGTGTTGAATACATGGGCGCGGCGCAACCCCGATAGCGGCCTGAAGCCCGTCGTTGTGTTGCTGACGGATGATGTACCCGTCGAACAATTCGCGTCATCGGCCTGGGCGACCTTCTTACCAGGGCCGAATGTGTGGCAGACGTACCGCGATGAGTTTGTCGAGGCTGCCGTCAGCCTGCGCGATAATACTGTGAGCTATAATAGTGAGTTCTGTCGCACCGGGGCGGGCGTGCCAATGATTGCCAGCTTCGCGATTGGCACGGCGACCTGGGTCAATTACGATGGCAGCATCCCCAATGAAAATGCGCGCTTAGCGACGCCAGCGCAAGGCAATTTCTTCGAGCAATTCGCGACCAACCTGGGCATGTTCAGGCCCGACGGGACCCCCTATGTGGAGCGCATCGACCCGGAACTGGCCGATGTAGAGCTACTGCGGCTGGATTTGCGCAACGCCACCAACGCGCTCTATAGTTATCTGCGTTGCACACAGCAGCGTGACCTGCCATCGACCATCGACGGCCAGCGTGAATTGCAAACGGCGCAGATTAGCGCGTTGATGCCACAATTTCGCCTGATTATTGACCGCAGCACCAGCCATAATGTCGTTGTGATACCACCGGGCGACGCTGCGCCGCTGGCCAGCGCGGATTTTGACGGTGTGCAGCGCTACACGGGCAGGAATTACGAAATCTGGTCGTTCGGGCGCGATGCACTGCTAGCGGACGCGGCATGGCAGAGCGCAGGCTATGCCTGGGCCGGTGATTGGCGCATTGAGGTCGCTGGGGCGAATGCCGCCGCGTCAAGCGTAGTGCTGGATGCCGAATTCGAGTTGGGTACGATTAGTTGGCGCTTTGATGGGCCGAATAACCTCTCGCCTAATATCGCCGGGACGGTGAACTTTTCGTTGCTGTTCAGCGATGCCAACACAGGCACCGAGCGCGTCTTTACAGATTCAACCGTTATCGGGCGCGTAGACGCCTCTTTGCAGCGCCGCAATGCAGACGTGCAGACGGTTAGCGTGAACGCCAACGGTGGCCGCTATGAAGCGCGTATCGCTGCGCAGCAGATTCAGCAGGTAGGGACGTATGAGCTACAACCGCTGATTACGATTAACCCGCAGATCACGCAATTACTGGGCTTAGAAGACCGCGCCACCTTTGCCCTATCGCCAGCCGCGGATGTCGAGGTGGTGGATAGCCTGCAAATCAACCTGAGAGAGCCATCCGAGAATTTACGTAACGATTTTACCAGCACCTGCCTGAACAATGCTGGTTTCGTGCCGTTTGAGGTGTCGTTGCAGCGTGCCAGTGGCAGCAGCGCCAACGACGCCATCACCGAGGAAAACCTCAACCAATCGGCGTCCATCACGGTTTACTATCAACAGCAGCAAGCAGCCGCAACACAACCCGATCCGCATCGCTTGGCGACGCTCGGCTGGAATCTGCTCGATTTGTTCGTAGGTGAGGTCGATTGCCGCGATTTGCCCCCAGTAGCCAACCCAGAGGCCGGAGCCTTGCAGCTAGAGGTCAGCATCAGCCAGAGCGAACGCTATCAGCGCAGCGTCAGCTACACCTATCAGCCGACGCCGATGCCGACGCCGACACCGGAGCCACCACCGACGCCAACGCCCATCCCACCAGCAGCGACGCCGGTGCCGGACGTAGAAACGTTACCGCTTGCTGTAGGCACTTGGTTGGCGAACCCAGACAACGAGCCGATTATGCTGATGGCGTTGGGGGCTGTGCTGCTTGTTGTGGCCTTCGTGGGCTGGCGCTCGTATGTGCAGCAACAATTGCCGTTGCGCGGCGTTGAACTGGCGATTTACGACCGTGACGGCCTGCAGCAGCCATCGACGCCACTGCTACCGCCGTTCAAACGCTACAATGCGCTGACGCAGCAGCATACCGTGCTGGACCCAACCAAGCCCAGGCGCTCCGAAGCAGCACGCTTGTTTACGGTGCAGCCTGCCGTTGGTGCGCTGATGATTACCATGCACCAGCCGGATATGCGCGTGAACCGCGTCCGCCGTCGCCAGGATGACCCACAGCTTTACCCGCAAATCAACATCGAAATTGTGGCACCGTCGGGCCTGCGCTTCGAGATCAGCAACCCGAACGGCACACAGGACAGCCGCATATGATACGCTCCAATGCATTATTCGCGAAAGGCAAATCAGCATGAACCCGAACAGCACCCAAGCACCCAACGCGCCGTTAAACGACTCCGAATATGCCATCGAATTGCGCCCGACGCTGGTTCTAGGGTTGGGGGGTAGCGGGACGCGCATTGCGCTGGAACTCAAGGCGCGTCTGGAAGAAGAACTCGGCCCCGATAGCAACTATCAGGACATCATCAAGATTTTGTGCCTGGATACGGCGAAGGAGGCGCGTACCACCACACAGCCCAATAACCCGCACAAGGTGGTGGAAATCTCGCAAGAGACGGAGATGCTGCGCATCAGCAGCGTGCCCCTGCGCCAACTGATTATGAACCGGGGCGAGAATCCGGCGATTGACGACATCTTGCCGGAAAGCCTGGAATCGACGCATGTGGATCAGGGCGCGCAGCAGGTGCGGCGCATCGGGCGCATCTCCTTAATGTATCACTATGAAACAGTGCTGGAGCGCTTGCGCCAGGCGGTGGGCGCTTTGCGTGCATTGGGTGCGGATCGTCGCCAGCGTTTTGCCGCTGATGGTCGCCCGATCCGGCGTGTGGATAGCCAGCGCTTGCGCGTCTTTCTGCTGAGTTCGATCTGTGGTGGCACCGGTGGCGGCACCTTTATAGATATGGCTTACATGGCGCGTTTCATCGGCACGCGCGAAGGCATCGAGGATGCACGCAGCGTTGAGGTGGTCGGCATGTTATTGCTGCCGGAGGTCTTTCCAGAGGTCTCTAGCAGTGGTGGTGAGCGCATCCGGGCGAATGCGTATGCATCGTTGCTGGACCTAGAATACTATAATCAGATCACCGCCAATGAGCAAACGCTCTACAAGGTGCGCTTTTCCGAAAAGCGTTCCCTCGAGGTCGAAGGCCCGCCCTTCACCGTTGCTTACCTCGTGACGGGCAAGAGCAAGACGGGTGGCATTACACAGGGCATGGCCGACCTGTCACCGCTTCTGGCCGATAGCCTGCACCTGATGATTACCAGCCGCGTCGGTCAACAGTTGGATGCGACGCTGGATAACGTCAAGGCGCAACTGGCCACCTATTACAAGGGGTATCGGGCTTTCTATAGCGCGTTGGGCGTTGCAAACCTGATTTACCCGCGCCGTTGGTTGCAGGTGCGCTATGGCCTGATGCTGATGGAGCAGGTGCTCGATAATTACATCCTGCGCCCTGTCGGTAACGACCGCCGACCCATTCAGGAACAGGTGAGCCGCTGGCTGGAAGGCGCTGCAGAGGCCATCCGGCTACAGGCCGGCGACCTCGACACGGTCATTCAGCCGCTGACCATGCTGCGACGCCAGGCCAACAGCGTCAGCGACCCACAAGATAGCCTGATGGACGCCTGGCGGCGGGCCTGGGGCCGCTTCCAGAATGATTACGAGCGTCCCTTGCTGGAAAACACCGACGCCATCACGCAGCAACTCGCCAATAGCCTGACGGCTGAAGTACAGACCATTGTGGACCGGGGCCTGACGCAAACGGTGGAGGTGCTGCGGCAGGGTGGCGGCACAGCCTACAATGTGGATGATGTCTATCAGCAGGTGTTGCAATTGTTCAAGCAGGACATCACCTACGACCTGAACCAGAATTTGCGCTCAATTGCGATGACGCTGCACCGCGATGTCAACGATACGGTGCATGATTTAATCGAAAAGCTGGAAGGCGACGACGATCTCTCTGTTACAAGGCCGGAAGCCGAAGACCCGGCAGAAGAAATCCTGATGCGCATCAACCTGGGCTTCGAGCGCTATATGAACGCGCATCTGGCGGATGTGCAGGAAGGGCTGGACGAACTGCTGCGCGAACGCCTGCAACAGCACGTAGAGCGCGTGCTGCGGCAGACCCGTCAGGGTGACATCAGCACAGCGGATGCAGCAGCGAATGCCAGCGCGAACGGCAGTGGGCGCTACACGAATCAGGGTGGCCTGAATTGGGCGCTGGCCTTCCTGGATGAATTGCAGCTTGACCTCAACGAGCAACTGGAGGACATCGCCTATAACATGCGCCGCTTCGACCCCGATGCCGCGCTAAACAGCCGCCTGAACCAGATCGGGCGCGGGCGGCAGGCGCGGCGCGTGAGCGCCGCGGCCAACGAACTCGCCATGCGAGAGCTACGCGGCAATGCGCGGCAGGATGTCGAAGGGCGCATCAAGCAAGAGGTTTTCGCACAGTTGCTGCTCGAGGTGCAGTCCTTGCGTGCCCGCATAGAAGCAGCGATTGCCTTCTGGCAGGTGCAGCGTCAGAAGGCCGTGCGCGAGGGCGACGCCGCAGACCAGCAAGCCAGCAGCGCCCACTACACCACCACCACCCACTCCGTGCTAGAAAATCACGAGCTACGCACAGAGGTCGAACGCGCCATCAGCACCACCATGAGTCCAGAGCGCCGCCCCGCACTGTTGCTAGGCGTCATCTCGAAGGCGGGGCAGCTTTCACAAACGTTGGACCCCGACCAACAGCCAGCTTATGTGCAGCGCTTCCGGCGCTATGCCGAAGGACTCTTTGAAGATAATCTCTCGTCGGATAACAGCGTGGTCGATGCGTTGCGTAAGCACAGCACACGCGGTAAAAATCAGGTGGGCGCGCTGGAACGAGACGCCAACCCCCTGCTGAGCTATTCGACAGGCAAAATCCAGGCGATTCGCCCTGCCGTCATCAAGGTGATGGGCAGCAAAAACCCCGCTGTGGATCGCAGTTTCCTGGTGCGTAACGGCCTGCAAGAGACCGAAGACCTCAGCTTCGTCGAGACAGGCGACCCTACGCGCCTTTCCTACCTGGTGACGCACCACGGCTTGCCGCTTTTCGCGTTAAATACCATCGGCGAGTATCGCACATCGTATGAGCACGCCGTGATCGGTGAGCGTAACGTCATCCTGCACATGAGCGAAGAACTGGAAAGCGAGCCACACGACCCCGGTTCGGATTATTACATCAATCAGCGCGATTTTGAGGCGGATGTCGCACGTGCGCTGGCCTATGATTGGGTCACCCGCCTCGATCATGTCACCACATCCGAAAATCGCGTGATCTACGCGCTACGACCCGATTTTTACCGGGCATTCGAGCAGGCCCTCAAGCAAGAGGTCGATACGCTGCGTGACGAGATGCAGATGCTGCGCCATCAGCATGATGCCAGCAACGACCGCCACGAGAAGCGCCGCCTAACCACACAGATCAGCGCCGTCAACCGCACGTACCGCGAACTGAGCCACCGCAGCCAATTTCGGGATATTCGCGGGCGCACACTGGCAGAGGACGACCACAAGGCGCTGCGCTACCCGGTCATCGTGGCGCAACGCCCTTCCAGCCGCCGCCAACGTCAGCAGGACGAATCACAGCTGCGCTTACGCTATGTGATGACGTTGGGGCAATTGGTGGATACACTACATGGTAACGGCCTGCGGCTCTTCGGGCGCATCTTCCGCGCCGCCTTCAATAACTTCCTGACGGAATACGCAGGCAGCGCCGGCAACGACGACCTAATTGAGCGCGTGCGGGTGTTCGTTGATGCACGCCTGAAACACGCGCAATTCTGGTCCGCTGCGGACCAGCGGCGCGAGCGAGCCATAGAGCAACACCTGACCGATATGCTCAACCAACACTTGCGTATGGTGGAGCGCGGTAGAAACATACAACAGCGCAAACCCGATGACTACCTTGATAGCGAGCCGCAAGACACACCGCCCGATGACATGCACGAGGCCCTGCCGGACTTGCCGCAAGACGACCTGTTTACTTTCGATGACGATGCCAGTGATAATCATGATAACGACGCCGACATAGACGACCCAGAAAACGGCCAAAGCTGACCGATGACCAATAGCGACCACAACACAGAGAGAGTAACATCGTGAGTGTGCAAACCACGCTCGTCGTTGGCCTGGGCTGGCATAGCGGCGACGCCCTGGCGGAAATCTACGCGACGTATCAGCACAATCAGCAGCAAGATCAGCGCCGCTTGGCGGCATCAGAACCAAACGAGATCAACACGCTAGAGCATTTGCGTCTGCTATGGTTGACGCCGACCGAACAGCCCGACCCGCCAGCGCTGCAAACCGAACAGGCACAGTGCCGTTACAAACAGATGCCGCTGAGCTTGACGGCGGCGCAACTGCGCACGATTTACTTTGATCCGCAGGTGCGCTGCTGGAGTGGCTCGAACTGGAAGCTGTGGCGCGCGAACATCCTGACAAACCGCCTCTGGGGTAAATTGGCGCTTCATCAGCACTACCTGACCGTAGAAAGCGAGGTCAAGCGCCTGCTGAGTCAGCCCCCTGCCGCCAGTGGCTTGCAGGTATTTCTGATCGCGCCATTGTACGATGTGTTTGCGAGTGGCATGTTGATGGATGTGGCCTTCATGCTGTATGAGCAGGCGTTGCCGTATGACGGGCGCAATTATGGCATGTTCCTGCTGCCTAACGACGACAACCCGCTGGCCAGTGCGCAGCAACACGCCGTCCGTGAGCACCAGCAGGCGACAACCTACGCCACACTGCGCGAGATTTACAACTATCACTCGCCAATGAATTTTTACATCAATTATAGCGACCGTCAGCAGGTCGAGCAGTGGTCACAGGGCACAGAGGGCAGCCGCGTGCTCAGCGACACATCCCCCTTTGCCAGCGGTGAATGCTTCCTGTTCGATAAGCGCAGCACTGAGCACATCACGCGCAGCATCGCACAGTACATACACCTGATGGGCGCGGGCGGCCTGCATGATTACTTCTCGCCAAAGCATGTGACGGCGGGCGGGTCCGTTGGTGCGCTGAATATCGTCAGCGAGGACGACCGCAGCACCACGTCAGACTATCAGCGCTTGCGTACAGTTGTGGATGCACTAGCTGTGCTGATGAGCGCAGCGGATGCAAGGGACGTTGCTTCCCTGCCGACAGTCAACGTGCAGCAGCTAATGACAATTAACTTTCGCTCGATTCGCCCCGCTATCATCACGGATAACCTGCCGAACGTGGCGACAACTGCCAGCGTATCGACACTGAGCAGCAGCCAGGTTGACGCCGAATATAGCCGCAGCATGACGCAGCTTGGCAACATCACGATAGAGCTAGGCCGCGAAGTTCAGCAGCATCAGGCCAGGCACAGCGAGCAAGTCGATCATCTGGTTCAGACGCACCTCAAGACGCAGTACGTCACTTTGCCGCAACTGGATTATACGCACGAGACGCTCCTGCGCGACGCAGACCGTAGCCAACGGCAAGCAAATGCAAAACGCCAGGAGACAGAAAGCCAACTGAAACACGCCGCAGACGAGCTGCGGACGGCACGCCAGACCTACGAATTTTCGCAACGCAAGGCCGCCAGCGACTTCCCGCTGTGGGCCAGTAGCGTTGTGATTGCGCTGGTGGCTGTGTTGCTCTTTCTGGTGGGTGGCAATGCCGCGAATCTGGCGCTCGTGCTATGGGTCGTGCTGGGTGGGGTGTCTTTGTTGGTCGTGGGCTATCAGCGCAAACAATCCAAACTGCGCTATGAACGCAATTTCTTAGAGCAGGTTGAAAAGACAGCGCAGATGCAATACAACACCGTCGAGGTGCAAGCGCGTCAATCGGTGCTCAATAACCTGACCACAGAAATCCAGCAAGCGCTAGCACCACAAAACGGCAACGCAGGCGGCAATATGCGCACCTATGCCGGTGGCTTGCTGAAGTTGGTCACACAGGCACGCGCCCAATTGGAAGACGAACTGCGCGAAATAGCGCCCT
>DAOTTW010000099.1:0-2779 GCA_034437615.1 Anaerolineae bacterium
GAGATGCTGCGCACGATCAACAACGAAGATCAGCGGGTGGCGCTGGCCGTGCAGCAGGTGTTGCCAGCCATCGCGCAAGCGGTGGACCTCATATCAGTTTGCTACTTGCACGGCCTTGGCGTGATAAGCGCGTTATCAATAGCCTGAACAAGAAGAATTTAGCCAAATGGGAGACGATCTGGCAACGCTGGCAAGCGTTGCGGGCAGCTGCGAAGCCCGACTCGGAAAACCCTGGACAACTTGACCTCGACACCTATGCCACCCCGAATTACAACCCAGGAATTGATACCGATACAGATGCGCACCACGATTGGCACACACATGCACTCTTGATGATGCAACTGGCGGGCCTGATCGAGATCACGGATTTTCGACCACCCGACGCGCAGGAACAATCTACAGGTCTGGCAGCGCATCACTTCAAAGTGCGTGTACTTGACAGTGAGGTTGTGAGCCATGAAACGTTATTCGAGGAGCGATTCGGTCCTTTCAGGACGGATCGCTACGAGCGTGTGGTGAAGAAACCACTGAAGCAAATGCTAACTATTGCAGAGACGTATAACGAAGCAGGTAACCCTGCGCGATGTATCGCGCATTCGCTTGCTGATATGTATCCACATACTGAATTAGCCTGTGGCGGTTGTGTCTATTGCAGACGCAATAGCGGATACCAACCGCAACATCGAACAGCGTACATTGCTAATCCACCCCACACAGCGCGCAGTGCATTTCTTGATGGCAGGATTAGAAAAAATATCGGCAAACATGCTACCGTCATCGCACACTACGATGGTCCCGACCAAAGCTATGGTGAAACGGTACTTAAACTACTGGTAAATGCTGTAAGACGAGGATTTCAGCAGGTTGTGTTGCCACCGACACTATTGAATGATCGTGTTTGGCTTGAGGAACTTCCTGTGGCACTTGCTCAGACAACTGCGGTGCATACGTTTATCACGCCACATCGCATCATTCCTACGCACTGGATGGATAATCGCATGTTTCAGGGTCAATCTCTCTACCCTTTGCCGACGATCATCGTGTATCCATTGGAGGACGACGTAGCAGATCACTTGTATAACAGCTACCTGAATTGGACGGTCCGCACCGGAATGATGGCACAAATACCTACGATACATGTCATCAAGCACAACCTGCACCTCGGCAGCACAGGCGGTAATTTCCTGGATCGTGTCGAGGGCGATAAGCTGGGTGTGCGCATGTTGCTCAAACAACTTCAAGAACAGGCCAACGAACTCGATCTATTTTAGCCATTTTCACAAATAGAAGGATTTACAGGCATATGGAGATTATTAACAATCCTCCTGTGACGCCGCACCGTTTGTATGCGCTGTTACGGTTGGTCGAGCACCTGGGCAGCAGTACACGCGAACAACTATTTACCTTACTTCAACCAGAAGATTCAAAAGCCGACTTTGCACGCTATAACCTCACGGCTGCTAGCTACTTTGAGCTTGTCGATACGTCAGACAATCAAGCAATTACGTTACATGCCAGCGTTGCCTCCGACGACCTACAAAATCTGGATAGCTTTCGCAAGCTCATGCAAGCGCGTCTGCTGGGACGTGTGAAACCAAACGACGACAACTATCGACTCAACATCTTTGCTGCCTGGTATGCTGTGCAAGATGACAAAGTTTTTTCTTTTCCAGGGTCAGATGAATTTGCAGAGACTTTTCGCAACGCGATTCTGCCGACGGATGCTGATGCAGGCGTCGAACAAGGCACAGCCTTTAACCGCGAGAAATATGTTTCTTGGCGGCGTTGGGCCGAGTTCCTCGGCTGGGGTTGGACAATTCGCCAAAGCACATCCTACATTGCACCAGATGCGATGGTGCGACTGTTGCCAGTATTGCCCGCTATCTTCGGCGACGATGAACAACTCGCTAGTGATGTTTTTCTGGAACGTGTCGGGCAGTACTGCCCCGAATTAGACAAGGGTGTACTGTACCAACAATGTTGGGCTGCGGTGCGCAGCGAAACCAAAACGACTGTCAGTATGATGTTGTCTCATGCCCTGCACGCTCTCCAGGAGGACGGCGTTATTGAACTGATTCGCCAACCTGATGCCGCTACCGTATGGCCTTTGTTTCCGATCAATGAACCCTACACATCAAGCTTTTCCCATGTGCGCTATATTGGAGGTGCTGCGTGACGGATCAAGTATTTCAAGGCTTTCAATGTTGGCAACCGGATCGTATTGATGATGTGATCGGAACGGCAGCACTCAATATCAATCCTGGCGATTTTTTGTTGACACATACGCCCTTTGATGCCATCACGGTCAAGCGTCCGCATGGCATGGACCAGCTCAGCGAAGAAAACCTACTGCAAGCTTTGCTACTGGATGATGCGCAACGTCAGCGCCATATGTTCATGATCCTCGAAGGTGCACCAGGTACTGGGAAATCCAACCTGATCCGTTGGCTCTATATGCGTTATGAACGTGAGTTAAGGGGTAGCGACGAAACAGTATTGCTCATCAGTCGTGAGAGCGGCAGTCTACGTAGGACGATTCTGCAAATCGTGGAACACAAGAGTTTTAACAATGAGCGATTCCGCAAAAGCATTGCACGCTTGCGGCAAGCAACGGAAGAATTGAGTAAAGGAGGCTTACGCACCGCACTCGTCGATGCCTTTAAGCTTGCGGCTCAAGAAAAACCTATCAAGGGAAGCACTCAAGCAGCGACCAATATTCGTCACACTCTCGGCGAATTCTTCATGGATCGTGCGATTGTTGAGGCGTTAACGGCTCCGG
>DAOTTW010000100.1:0-9729 GCA_034437615.1 Anaerolineae bacterium
TCGAGTGTTTCCAGCGCGGCTTTGATGTTCGGGCCTGTCAGTTCATCGCCGTCTTGCAGCACAATACGCACGCCTTCCATCAGCACTTCCATCGCCGCCCAACCCTGCGTGAAGTGCAGCGATGCCTCTTCCAACGTGCGGTCGCGTTCTTCCAGATACGCACGTGGAATCTCCTGGCCAGGGACTTCTACCGTCGTTGGTGTGAACGGAATCGCCCCAAGCACGCCCTCGGTAGCTTCACCTGCCAGATCTACCAACAGCTCATCGGCGCACCAGTTCAGGCAACCAAACTCGATGAAATCCATCAAACCGAAGTCCTCAGCGTTTTGTAGGAGTAGGGCCGCAGGGCTGGACACGTTCTGCACAATGATGTGCGTCACACCGAAGTCGTCCGCCTGTTGCAATTCAGCAGTGAAATCGGTTGCACCACGCGGCATCGGAATGCCCTGAACGCCGCCAATGCCTGCTCCCTCCGCATAGGCTTCAGCAGCCGGGATGGGGTCCGTACCAAATGGGCTGTCGTTGTGGAAAATCACAACGCGCATATCGGCTGTGCTCTCACCTGCGGCTTCCCATTCCTGCACCATGTAGCGCATCATAATTTCCATCTGATCGCCATAGGTCGTCGCCACCAGGAAATTATAGGGGGCTTCTTCCTGATCGTTCAGTTCATCGGAGTACGACGCAGAGATGAACGGAATTTCGTCATCAGCAACGCGACCACGCAAGGCCAGCGTATCCCCCGTGCCCCAACCATGAAACACGACCACATCTTCAGAAACGAACTGAGCGTACAGGTTTTCTGCGATCTCCACGCTATAAGCATAGTCCTGTGAAAGCAACTCAATCGGACGGCCTTCAATGCCTCCCTGACTATTCACCCAATCCACATAGGCCAGCACACCATCTGCATACGGGGTGCCGACATCGCCCGTTGCACCGCTGAGATCGAACAATGCACCAACTTTGATTGGTTCTGCATCTGCACTTTCATTTTCATCTTGTGCTGTCGCAACGCCAAAGGCTGCAAAGCTCAGCACAAGGACAAACAGTAAAGCCAGAGTTTTCTTCATGCTTCCATGCTCCTATAGATAGAATATTTTTATATTATGTATCCGTTCCAGCTTATCGACGTTCAACGTCAGTAGCTAAACGGCCACAAACGAAAGTAATCTTTGACGTTGCGCCAAATGCGTTGGATGCCCTCGGATTCTAGAATCAATGTAATCACGATAGCGGCACCGAAGACGCCTTGCTGCGCAAACGGGAGAATGCGATTAAATTCACGGATGGCTTCAGGGTCTGTACCTGCAATGGTACGCCCCAACGACCGCAGCAAATCCGGTAAAACGACCACAAACGCGGCACCATAAATCGAGCCGGAAATAGACCCCATGCCGCCGATGATAATCATCGCCAAATACTCAATGGAAACCTCAAACGTGAAGCGCTCAAAACTGATCGCCGTGCTATGCAACGCAAGCAAACCGCCCGCCAGCCCGACCAGAAATGACGAGAAGCTGAAAGCCAACACCTTGTAGTAAAAGACGTTTACGCCCATCACTTCTGCGGCAATATCCTGATCGCGAATCGCAATAAAGGCCCGTCCGATGTGGCTGCGAAACAGGTTCGTCACCCCAATGACGACAGCAATCAGCAGCACGACACCCACAAAATAAAACGCATACTCACTGCTGTTCAGGCTCCACGCTTGATTGCCAAACAGGTAATTCGCGGGGATATTGAGCGCATCTGTCGCACGTCCGTCAATTTTACCGTCGATGGGGTCCCAGCGGATGATAATCCACTCCACGATTTGCTGTGCAGCCAACGTCGCCACAGCTAGATATAGCCCCTTCAAGCGTAATGACGGCAACCCGAACACCCCACCGATCAACGCCGTGATTAACGCGCCAGCCAATAACGCAACCGTCCAGGGTGCCCCGGTGTAGACCATCAAGAGGCCCGTACCGTAGGCACCAATCGCCAGGAAAGCGCCCTGCCCCAGGCTGATTTGCCCGGTGAACCCTGTCAAGACGTTCAGGCCAATCGCACCAATTGCTGCGATCAGTACCCGGTTGATCAGGCGCATTTCGCCTTCGCCCAGCACAAACGGAATCAGGATCAGCACGACCAGAATCAGCCCAATGCGCAAGCGCTGCATCGTCGTCGGGCGTACCTGCATGTCATCTGCATAAGTCTCGTGGTAAATACCGCTTTGTGAAGCAGACATGTCCTCGCCTCGTAAAAATCAATAACTTCAACGACTTATACGCGCTCGATAATTTTCTGGCCGAATAAACCATAAGGCCGGACCATCAGCACAATCAGCAGCACGATATACGGCACGACATTCTTCAAGCCAGGGTCAATATAACCGCTTGCGTATTGTTCAATCAGGCCGATGGCAATGCCACCGATGATCGCACCTGCGATTGAATCCAACCCACCCAGGATAATCACCGGGAAAGCACGCAGCGCCACACCGGAAATATCCGCGCTGACGCTGTTCGTGATGTCTGCAACCAGCAAACCAGCAATACCGGCTGTTACGGTAGCCAATGACCACGTAATCGCGAAAATCACCTTGATGCTGATGCCCATACTCATCGCAGCTTGTTGGTCATCCGCCGTTGCTCGCATCGCAATACCCTGTCGGCTGAAGCGGAAGAACGAAATCAGCCCAAGCACCAAAAGCAGCACGACGAAAATGGCAACCAGGCTCGTATCTTGCAGAAAGAGGGGCCTGCGTGCACCGTCTAGCGTAATCTCAAAGCGTCCACGCTCTGTAAAAGACGGCAGCAAATCAACGGGCATACGCTGCGGCAACTTGCCCCAGATGCCACCCACAATCGCCTGTATAACGTTGCTCAGGCCAATCGTGACCATAATCACCGATATGACAGATTCGCCGATCAGTGGCCGTAAAACCAGCCTTTCCACCGTTACGCCGATAGCCACCGCACCTACGATCATAACGATAACGCCCACGATAGCAATGATGCCATCATTGGCGATAGGCTCCGCCCAGACCATCGTCTGAAAGCCCATGTAAGCGCCCATCATCATGAAATCGCCATGTGCGAAGTTGATGACATCGGTGGATTTATAGACCAGCACCAGCCCTAAAGCGATCAACGCAAGCAGTGTGCCATCGCTGAGGCCGGTATACGTGAGGCGCAGAAATTTAAGTATCTCGTTCGGGTCCATAACGTTTGTCTGCCCTGTAAAAATAGTTTTAGATATGTGGGGTCAATCAGCAGCTTCAGCAGAGACAGGCAACTGCCCAACTGTTTCAATGCGTATATTTGTGTTGATATTTGCTGTGCGCCCATCCTGATATGTAATGGATGTCTCGATGTGAATCGTATCCTGACTGTTATACATGGCGTCGATGATGTCGCGATAGCGCTCAGCAACAAAACGGCGGCGGACCTTGCGCGTGCGCGTCAGCTCCGAATCATCCGCGTCTAGCTCCTTGTAGAGCAGCAAGAAACGCTTAATTTGTGCGGCTTCTGGCAAATCCGCGTTTGTGCGCTCGACATCCTGCCGGATCAGGTCATACACGTTTGGCTTCTGCGATAAATCTGTATAGGTCGTGTAAGCAGTCTTGTTGTCCTCTGCCCACTTGCCCACATTGCCAAAGTCAATACTAATCATGGCCGTCACAAAGGGCCAATCGCCACCAAAAACCACAGCTTCACGGATATACTGGCTGAATTTCAGCTTGTTCTCGATGAATTGCGGCGAGAAGCGCGTTCCATCGGCCAGCGTCATTACATCTTTGGCCCGGTCAATAACGATCAGGTGTCCGTCTTCATCGAAGTAGCCCGCATCGCCCGTGCGCAGCCAGCCGTCTCCTGTAATCGTCTCGCGTGTGGCTTCTTCGTTTTGATAATAGTTCTCGAAGGTCATCGAGCCTCTGACGAGGATTTCGCCGTGTTCATCGGTTGTTACTTCCATACCAGGCAACGGCTTGCCAACTGTCTGGAATTTGATGTCGCCATCATGGTGCACCACGCAGATACCCGATGTTTCGGTTTGGCCATAGCCCTGCTTGAGGTTAACGCCCATCGCATGAAAGAATCTAAAGACATCCGGCCCCAACGCAGCACCACCTGTATACGCCCAGCGAACGCGCTTTAGGCCAAGCTGATCCAACAAACTATTAAAGACCAGGGCATAGGCTAGACGTTCTTGCAGACGATCAAACAAGCCCTGTTCACGCTTTTCAAAGCGGGCATCAGCCGCCTTCATACCGACTTTTATAGCCCAATTGAACATACTGCGCTTCATGAAATCGGCATCACCGATCTTGACCTGCACGCGGCTCAGCATACCTTCCCAGATGCGCGGCGGCGCAAACATAATATGTGGGCCAATCTCACGCAAGTCAATCTGTGCCGTATCTGTCTCTTCCGGGAAGCTCAGCGCAAACCCTTGCCGCAAACCACACGCAATCGAAATCATCTGCTCACCAATCCAGGGTAGCGGCAAAAACGACACAAAATCATGGTTCTGTGTGAATTTATCGACTGAGGTCAGCCCCTCACCCATCGCAATCAGGTTTGCGTGCGTCAGTTGGGCTAATTTGGGCTTGGATGTCGTGCCTGACGTAGTAGAGACAATCGCTATATCTTGCGGCTTGCCACGATCCAGCAATTCATCGAATAGCTTGGGGTACTTTTCGTGTTCTGCTGCGCCCATCGCTTCGACATCTGGAAAGGGCAGCAAAAATTCATGTGTGTAATTGCGCAAACCACGCGGATCATAAAAGATGATGCGCTCTACTGTTGGTAATTTATCCCAGATGTCGATGATTTTATCGACCTGTTCTTGATCCTCTGCCACAACGTAACGAGCATTGGCCTGTGTGACGATATAGGCCACTTCCTCGACAACCGAATCCTGATAAATGCCAATTGATGCGCCGCCGAGGGCCTGTGCAGATAGCTCGCTGATGACCCATTCAGGCCGATTGTCGCCAATAATCGCAACGCGGTCTGTTGGCTCGAAGCCCATGCAATGCAACCCCAGCGCGAAATTGCGCACACGCACATAATAATCAGCCCATGTCAGCGCTTGCCAGATGCCGAAGCGCTTTTCGCGTAGCGCTATTTTATCAGCAAAGACATTTGCGTTTTCTCGTAGTTGTTTCGGTAATGTATCCACAACCATACGCTAGTGATCCTCACCTAGATATGCTCTGACAACATCGTCGTTGTTGCGTGTTTCTTCAGGCGTTCCAATACCAATGCAGCGCCCAAAATCCAGTACAGCAATCCGGTCGGAAACGTCCATCACCACGCCCATATCGTGCTCAATCAGGATGATCGTCACGCCCCATTCTTCGTTGATGTCCAGTACATAGCGGGCGATGTCTTCTTTTTCTTCGGCGTTCATGCCTGCCATCGGCTCATCCAACAGCAGCAAGCCAGGGTTAGTCGCCAGTGCACGTCCTAGCTCGACACGTTTCTGTAAACCATATGCTAGCGCCCCCACCATCTGCTTGCGAATCCCCTGAATTTCCAGCAGGTCAATCACATGCTCCACGAATTCGCGATGTTGGATTTCTTCGCGCTGGCCTGCGCCCCAATATAACAGGGCTTGCAGGATGTTCTTCTTCATATGCACATGCCGACCTAGCATCAGGTTATCCAGCACAGTCATATTTGAGAACAGTTCGATGTTTTGGAATGAGCGGGCTATCCCAAGTTGAGGCAGTTTGTGCGGTGATGTCTTAACGAGATTCGTCTGGCCATAGAGGATTTCGCCCTCTTGCGGACGATAAAGGCCACAAATGCAGTTAAGTAAACTGGTCTTGCCAGCGCCATTTGGCCCGATGACCGCAAAGATTTCACCGGGTTCGACATGGATGCTGACACCTGACAGCGCACGCAAGCCACCAAAGCTCAAACTGACTTGATTGATTTGCAGAGGGTGGCGCTCAGGCGCATTTTCTTTGTAAGGTTGTGCAAAGCGCGACATTGTTGCCATAAAGTTGCACTCTTAAAAAAATCATCTTTTGCAAATAGTCATATATCCGACACCCGCAAGTATAGCACGAATGCGTCCGCAGGCAAAAATCTGTCTATGGATTTTCTAAAGCAGGCGGCCAATCTGTAGGCGCAGGAACCATGTTCAGCCAGCCAGCAGGCGGCGCGTTGTACGCTGCACCTGGCAACAAACGACCATCATTATGCCAGTATGCAGCACCAGAACGCAGCAATTCCGCTAGCATAGGCTGCACGAAATCGGCTGGCTCAGCATCAAACACATAACGGCAATAATCCAGATACCAGGGGCTATCGTGCAGCAAGTAGTGCTCAAGCTGTGCTCGCGTCATGCCATCATGCAGCATCAGAGCATACGTCAGAATGCGCTTGCTAGCGTGCCACGCGATTTTTTCAGGCTGCGTCAGCCATTTCTCATAACGACGCCTTGCACGGTCAATCGCGCTGAGAGGATCATCAGAAACGACACCATGCCCGGAAAACGATTGTTTCAGCGGCAACTTTGCAAGCTCGTCAAGCGCCTGCATGATACGATAGATCGCCCCTGCTCCCTCACGGAACACATTCAACCATGCCACATCGTCATGATGAAACGTATCACCACAGATCAAGTAACCATCCACGTAAAACGACAGATGGTTCAGCGTGTGCCCCGGCGTATGTAGCACTTCGAGTTGTACGTTGCCCGTATCCAGTACATCACCGGGCAGCAGAGCACGTGTGACGCTATATGGCTCGATTACTTGACTCAGCCACTCGACAGAGCACGTTTCGCGGTCACGCTGATTTATCATGGCCGCATCCAGGGCATGTGCTGCAATCGCTATATCGTATTCACGCTGAAAGTGATGATTACCCCCGGCATGGTCACAGTGATAATGCGTATTAGCCACCATCTGCAACGCTTCAGGTCGTACACCTGCACTACGCAATAGCGCGATTGTGTCTGCAAAGTCGCTGCCAAAGCCACTATCTATCAGGATAGGCGCTGTGCCCTTTACCAACACCTGATTCGCGCTTGGGAATGTGCGCTTGAGAAACATCAATTCATTTTCAAGCATAGAGCAACATCGCATCCTGAAACACGTATCACGCTTGCAGTATCTGCTAGAACAATAGCTGCTGACTAACGCTCAGTGTCACGCTTCAGCTTGAACACGACCATACCTAGCGGCGGCACAAGGAACTGTAGGCTGTTGTCCATGCCGAAAGCTGGCTCAGCGATACTCTGAATGCCGCCACTGTTGCCCAGGTTGCTACCACCATAGTATGTAGAGTCACTGTTGAGCACTTCCGCATAAAAGCCGGCTTCAGGCACACCAATGCGATAATTGCGCAACGGCACAGGCGTAAAGTTCAGCGCCACAACCACGAAATCCGCCGTATCCTTCGCAAAGCGGATGTACGTGAACACGCTGTTATCGGCATCATTAGCGTTAATCCACAGGAAACCAGAGGGGTCATAGTCCTGCTGATAGAGCGCTGGCTCGTTCGCATAGAAGCGGTTCAGATCACGCGACCAGTTTTGCAATCGCTTGTGGCTGTCAAAATCCAACAGCATCCAATCCAGCGCACGTTCTTCGCTCCACTCGCTCCATTGTGCAATCTCCGCCCCCATGAAGTTTAGCTTTTTGCCAGGGTGCGTATATTGATAGCCAAACAACAAGCGCAACGTTGCGAACTTCTGCCAGTAATCACCAGGGGCTTTTGCGATTAGCGCTTTTTTCAGGTGCACAACTTCATCGTGAGATAACGACAAAATGAAATTCTCAGTGTAATGATACATCATCGAGAACGTCAGCATATTGTGATGGTAGCGCCGATGGATCGGGTCTTTCGCCACATAGTTCAATGTGTCGTGCATCCAGCCCATGTTCCACTTGAACGTAAAGCCGAGGCCGCCCAGATACGTCGGACGCGAGACCATCGGCCAGGATGTCGATTCCTCCGCGATGGTGACTGCACCAGGGTATTGCTCGTGGATGATTTCATTGGTCTGCTGCAAGAAGCGAATCGCTGCCAGGTTTTCATGGCCACCATACTCATTAGGCACCCACTGCCCTTCCTCACGAGAGAAATTCAGGTAAACCATCGACGACACCGCATCTACACGTAAACCGTCGATGTGGTAACGCTCTAACCAGAACAGCGCATTCGCAATCAAGAAGTTGCGCACTTCGTTACGCCCATAGTTGAAGATATACGTGCCCCAATCGGGGTGTTCACCTTTACGCGGGTCAGCATGGGAATACAGGTGTGTGCCGTCGAAGAAGCTCAGCGCATAGCCGTCTTTTGGGAAGTGCGCCGGAACCCAATCCACAATCACACCGATGCCGTGCTGATGGCACTGATCCACAAAGTACATGAAATCTTTTGGCGATCCATAACGGCTTGTCGGCGCATAGTAGCCTGTCACCTGATAGCCCCACGAACCATCGAAGGGGTGCTCTGCGACAGGCATCAGTTCGACGTGTGTATAGCCCATGTCGCTGACGTAAGCCACTAGCTGATCGGCCAAATCGCGGTACGTCAGCCAATTGTCCGCTTTATCCCGCTGCCAACTACCGAGGTGCACCTCATAGATGGACATGGGCTGCGTAAAAGGGTCCGTCTCGCGGCGTTTTTGCATCCATGCATCGTCTTGCCATTCATAGCCGCTGATGTCTGTGACAATTGTCGCATTGTTTGGGCGTAGCTCAAACCGCTGGCCATATGGGTCGGTTTTTAGCTCCATATAGCCATGATAATGCGACTTCACCTCATACTTGTACAGCTCACCGACCGCCAACCCCGGAATAAACAACTCCCAGATGCCGCTATTGCCGTTGATCTGCATTGCATGTACGCGGCCATCCCAGTTGTTGAAGGGGCCGACGACGCTCACACGGCGGGCATTCGGTGCCCAAACAGCAAAGTTAGTGCCCGTCACGTCACCCACATTGCGCGTATGCGACCCAAGTTTGTCGTAGATGTGCCAATGCTGCCCCTCACCAAACAAATGCAAATCCATATCAGTCAGCATCGGGCCAAAACGGTACGGGTCATCAAACGTGACGGTTTCGCCCTGCTTGTTGCTTTCCTCGAGCCGATACTGGATCGTCTGTGGGTCACCGTCTAGTTCCACCTCAAATAAATCCGTATCCGGCATACGTGTCATTTCGCTGCGCGTGCCGCTTTTGGTCTCGATCAAGGCCAGGGTTTGTGCTGTTGGACGCAATGCACGCACAACCACCCTGCCAGGGATCAGATGCGCCTGTGTCGACGCACTGGAAACATTCACGGTGTCTTTTACTGCTTCTGTTGTGAGTGTGCTGGATTGCGTTTCGGTCTTGGCTGTAGCGTTGGGACGCGATGCGCTGAATATGCCTTGATTCTGCGTCGGCGTCTTGGGCGATTCTGGTAGTTCGTACACCGGGTTCGGACCGAGCAGCGTAAATGGTGCACCGTGATCCGCTTTCAGAAGCGCTTTCAGTGCTTCTGCTGCGATAGGTTGACGAGCCATAGGTGAAACCCTTCGTAAGTGTTTAGCCAGGTAAAGTTATGCGTACCATTATACCGTTTGAAACACCATTTTGCAGGTGACCGCCCGGTCAGGTAGCACCATACAATAGCGTGGTCGTGCGTTTTTTCGCAGCGGACGCGCAGCCCAGCGTAGACACCAGGGTTTAGCGCGTCCCTACACAACCAGCTTGAACCATAGGGACACCCTGAAGGG